>VENG01000001.1:0-300000 GCA_009711705.1 Bacillota bacterium | reverse complement strand
ACCGAGCCTGAAATTTTCATCAAGAGCCCAAACGCGCAGCGCGTGGGCGGGGGTAATGTTGATCCCATGGCCGGTGACTTTGATACTGATTCTATTCAGTATAAAGTAAGACACTGCCTTGGGGGTAGCCAAATGGACCCGAAAATGAGCGTTGCAAGTAACGGCAGCGGAGCATAAATATTTCACATAAAATAAACGCTTTAGGGGAGGGGCTTTTGCCCTTCCCTTTTGTACATATAAAAGGTAGGTGATACCCATATTTACAACCGACCCCACCACTGATGTAGGTAAAATTCGCGTTATAACCGGTGATAAATACGAGGAAGCAGCCTTCCATGATGATGAAGAAATACAGGTTTTCCTGGACCTGTACGACGATGATCTTAAACTGGCCGCTGCCGCCGTCCTGGATTCTATGGCCAGCAACGAGGCGGTAATCCAAAAGCAGATCAAACTCCTTGACCTGAGCACCAATGGCCCAGCCGTGGCCAAGGCCTTACGGGAACATGCCGCTGAATTACGCCGCCAGGTGGACGAGGAACCGGCCTTCGATGTGGCCGAGCAGGTATTTGATATGTTTGGTGCCCGGGAAAAAATCCTAAAGGATGCGTTGCGTGATGGCTAAGCCAGGTTTAGTACATCCAAAAATGTTGGACATGTTGGGTGATTTTTTTGATTCATCCTGTACCATCCAGGAATATACCGAGACCCAGGACGAGTGGGGGGAACCAATACAGACCTGGGTAGATAAAATCGGCCATGTGGATATCCCCTGCAGTATAGCCCCCAGCGGCGGCCAGGAAGTCAAAAAGGCTGACATGACCTATGTGGTGAGTACCCACTATATTAAACTGAAGGGTTATTACCCCGAAATTACGGAGGTTATGCGGGCCGTTGTTGCCGGCCGGAATTATGACATCCTTTTGGCTGGGCACGACAGCCGGGCCAAAACAACCAGGTTGACCGTGGAGGTGGTAAGGTAGTGAATTTCAACATAACGGGCATGGATGAGTTCCGAAGAAACCTTCGCAGGCTCGGAGATCAGGCCGCAGATAAAATGGAAGCTGCGGTCAAATCCGGAGCCCTGGTGGTGCAAAATGATGCCAAACAGCGGGCACCATACAAGACCGGTACCCTACGGCGTAGCATTCATATAGAAACCGAGGAAAAAAGCCAAGACAAGGTGACGGTAGCAGTTGGTACCGATGTGGAGTATGCGGCTATTCATGAGTTTGGAGGCGTAATACAGCCTAAAAATGCAAATAAGCTACACTTTAAGATTGATGGCAAAGATATTTTTGCTGATAAAGTGCATATCCCGGCCAGACCTTACCTGCGGCCGGCACTGGATGAAAACGAGGATGGGATTATGAGGGAAATAGCTCAGACTATACGCCAACTACTGGGGTGATGCCATGATTGAGCAGGACTTGTATAACCAGCTTGTTTCCTTTGCCGGGCTTACTACTCTGGTGGGAAGTAAAATATATCCGGTGAAGTTACCGCAAAGCCTTGACTTTACTGACCCAAGTCTCCAAGCAGTGACCTACGCAAAGATAAGTAATCCCCGCCGGCACCTGGGTACCAGGCGGCCGCGGTTTCAAATTTCCTGCTGGGCGAAACGATATGGGGAGGTGAAGCAAGTAGCGGAGCAAGTCCAGGCGGCCGTTGAGGCGATGGACGAAACCGGCAGTGTATTTGCGGTGTTTCCGGAAAATGAAGTGGATATGTACAACAGTGAAACTGGATTATATCACGTCCCCGTAGACGTGATTATTTATTTCGAGGAGTGATTTTATGAATAAACAAGGTGTGCAAATTGGTCTTAAGGATTTACATTACGCAAAAATGACCCAGGATGACAAAGGTGGTGTAAGTTACGAGACGCCGAAAATAATTGCCGGAGCAATTCAGGGAAATATTAACCCGAATTCATCATCAGCAACCCTTTTTGCTGATGATGGGCCGGCAGAGACTACGAGCACTATTGGTGAAATTAGCTTGGAGCTAAATGTCAAGGATTTGCCGCTGGATATCCAAGCAGATCTTTTGGGGCATGCAATCAACGGCGGCGTAATGGTGCGCAAAACAAGCGACGTTGCGCCTTATGTGGCCATCGGTTTTCGGTCAGAAAAATCTAACGGTTCATATAAGTATGTTTGGTTACTAAAAGGTAAGTTTAGAGAACCTGAAAGAAGCCACCAAACAAAATCCAATGAGATCAACTATCAAACACCTACTATAAACGGTAATTTTTTGCGCCGTGATTATGACGAAGCTTGGATGAAGGATACCGACGAGGATCACCCGGACTTCGTCCAGTCCATAGCTGACAACTGGTTCACCGCAGTAGACGACACGCCGGACACCACAGCACCGACCGTGCAATCTGTCACCCCAGTTGATGGAGCAAGCAGCGTTGCTCTCGATAGCACCGTTGTTTGGACCTTCGACAAGGCTATCCAGGCCAGCAATGTAACTGCGGCTAACTTCTTTGTATTGGATGCCGCTGATACTGTCGTGGCCGGCAGCCTGAGTATTAACAGTGACCGTACACAGGTCACTTGGACGCCAAACGCTAACATGGCCAACAGCACCGAGCACCGGGCGATAGTTACAACCGGAGTACGGGATCTGGCCGGGAACGCCTTGGCCAGTCCCAGTGTAACCACGTTTACCACAGTAGTATAAAACGGGCGGCCATAGTGTCGCCCTCTACTATTTCCAGGAGGGATAATCAATGCCGGTACCGACAATAACCCTGGGGGATCAGACATACACCGCCAACAAGCCCAAGGCCGGGCTATGGCGTAAACTGATTCGTTTCAACCAGCAATTTGCGAAGAAAGACCTTTCCCAGGACGAGGAAGCCTATAACGAGATGCTTGAACTAATGGCTGGTTGCTTTAACAACCCGGACGTAACCCCCCAGGCCATAGAGGACGGCCTGGATCTTGACCAGCTTTTGCCCAAATTCACTGAGATTAGCCAGTGGGTAAGCACTCTCGTGCAGGGAAAGGCTGAACAGTTCCCAAACGGGGAGACTCCGGCGGGCAGTTAAACCTGTCGGAGTACGAAATGATTGTATATCACTACCTTACTCTGGCACGGGCCTTTGGATGGACCCCGGGCCAAATTGATGATATGGAACTGGAGATGTTTTGGGATCTGCTCATTGTGGCAGAAAAGGCACCGAAGGATGGGCAGTCACAGCAAGGTTACATTGACCAGGTGTTATAGGTGGTGAGGTAAATGCAAGTTGGAGAGTTAACAGCACGGTTAAGCCTGAATTTGCACGACTTCCAGAGTGGGTTAAGACAGGCGCAGCAGAATTTCCAGCAAACCGCAAATAGGCTTAATAGGGCAGCAGGGCAAATGCGGGACATAGGTGGTAGAATGAGTGCCGCCTTCACTGCACCAATTGCCGGGGCCATGGTCGCCGTGACCGAAGGAACCAGGGAATTTCGGATGGAAATTGCCAAGCTGGAAACGAATGCACAGCAGGCCGGTGCGGATATGAAAGTTATGCATGATTCAATGCGTGAACTTAACGCGGTCACTGGTGAGACTGATTCTAACGTGGAAGGGTTGTCAAACCTTCTGGCAGCAGGTTTCAAAGGCGACCAGTTTAGGTCGATGATGGAGGAGCTTGCCGGCGCAAGTATTAAGTTTAAAGATACTCTTAAATTTGAAGGCGTTGCTGATGGCTTGCAAGAGACTTTGGCCACAGGAGAGGCAATAGGTCCGTTTGCAGAACTCTTGGATCGGTTAGGTGTTAATTTAGATGATTTTAATGCCGGCCTAAAAGAAGCAAAGAAAAATGGTGAAGAGCAAAACTACGCACTCAAAACCTTGCAGCAACAAGGGCTATCAAGCGTTTACGAGCAGTATAAAAAGAATAATGCTGAGATAATAGAAAGCAAACAAGCACATTATGATATGCAAACAGCTTTGGCCGATCTGGGTAAAACTCTGGAACCTGTTATGACCCAAATAATAGGCCACATAACGAAACTTGTTGAATGGTTTAATGATCTTTCACCGACCGGGAAGAAAGTAGCACTTACAATTGCCGGTATTGCTGTAGTTGTCGGTCCACTCTTAGTACCCTTGGGATCACTTGTATCTATGGTTGCCACACTCGCCCCAGTGTTTGCGGCTGCAGGTGCAGCGATAGCAGCTATAGGGGGGCCCGTAACCATAGCAATAGGCGTCATCGGTGCTCTGGGACTTGCGGCAAAGGTGCTGTATGATCACTGGGACGAGATAAAAGAAAAACTTATTGCCCTTTGGGAAGGCATAAAAAAAGCAGCAAGCGATATTTGGAACGGCATAAAAAAGGATCTAACCGAAACGTGGGATACCATCAAGAAGACAGTCGAGGACGTATGGACAGCCATAACGGACTTCCTGCGTGAGAACGGAAAAAAGATACTGCTCATTGCCGTAGGCCCGGCAGGGTGGGCTGTTCTTTTAGGTACCGAGCTGGCAAAAAACTGGGATGCTATCAAACAAAAAGCAAGTAATGTGTGGAACGCCATAAAATCCCTGCTTAGCACTATCTGGAACTCAATTAAAACAACGATAATAAATATAGCGAACAATATAAAAAGCAATATTGCTGCATCTTGGGATAATATGAAAAGTACCGTTATCCAAAAGACCCAGGAGTTAAAAGCCAATGCAGTGGCCAAGCTGGAGGAACTTTGGGACTATATAAAGGGCATTCCGGCTAAGGCTGTCACCTGGGGTACTGATATCGTGGAAGGGCTCTGGAATGGCATATCAAACCTGGGCAGCTGGCTGTACGATAAAGTAAGCGACTTTATTACTGATAATATTATCGGTACTGTAAAGAGTGTGCTGGGTATTGCCTCCCCGTCCCAGGTTATGCACGAATTTGGAGAAAATACTACTCAGGGTATGATAAACGGTATTCGAGCTAAAAAGGAAGAACTAAAAGCTGCAGGTATTGAAATAAAAGAATCTGTTCTAGAAAGCATAGCATCCTTACCGGAAGACCTTTCCGATATAGGCGCCCAGGCCGGGGAAGGTTTGGCAAATTCAATCTCAGCAGCAACTGAAAAAGCTAATGAAATTATGGATAATTGGCATGAAACCCTGCAGGAACGTATTAGAAGCGGGTATTACGGCGTCCCACTTGACGAATGGGAAGAAAGCCAGAGAAGTTCAGGTGGCGGCGGCGGTGGTAGTTATGATGATGACGATGATAACGACAGTGTCGATGATGCTACAGGCAGGGTACGCACTCCTGAGGAAAGTGGTTTGGACAATTCAACCATAGGTGATGACGGCCTCACTGATTACACCCGTGACGTTCGGGACGAGCTAGAAAGTGGTGGTGCTACTCATCTAGCTGCGGGTGGAATTGTGCCTGGCGGGAAGCCTAAACCGTTCATTATTGGTGATGCTCCATACGCTGAGGCTGTTCTACCTCTGCCTAAACTGCTTCCAATGATGACTGAAGCATTGATTGGTGCCTCAAAGAAACTACAACCAACTAACTTCGCGTCTGGTCAACTCCATATTCACGTTGAGAACCGTGGCACCGTCGTAGGACGCGGCGGCATGGAAGAGTTTGCGGATACTATCGGTAAGCACCTGGGTAGAAAATTAGGGCTTTCAGTAGGGGGCTCATGGTAATGGGTACCACTATAAAAATCATCCCGCCTGGGGGGAAAGAATACACCGTAAGGACATACGAACAGTGCAGGGTGACCCTCTCGGCCACAGACCGGGCAGGCTCATTTATTTTGGGGTTGCCTGATACGACCGGCGACCTGGTGGACCGGTTCCCGGTAGGTTCTGACGTAGAAATTACCCAGGATGAAAGCGTGTTTCGTGGTTGGGTGATGAACCCGCCCAAGCTGAAGAAAGACCAGCTTATTTACATTACCATTGAAGGTCTAGATTACACTGCCAGGACACAGAAAATCATAGTCACGGAAAGTTATGTAGATACCAAAATCAGCGATATTGTTTTGGACCTATTTACAAAGTACGCCCCGGAGTTTGACACCGAAGACGTTATGCCCTGTGATAAGCGGGTAAGCATAAAATTTCCGGACGTATTCTTGTGGGATGCCATGGAGAAGTTATCGGAAATTGCGGGGTATGAATGGTATGTGAATGCTAAACTTCCGGAGGAAATTCCGGAAGTAGAAGCTACCGGTTGGGCTGAACTCGTAACTCATACCTTTATTGCCTGCCCGGTACCTTCTAGTGAACTTTACCCGAGCAGCTCTCTTTTCCCATGTTAGGGGTGATTGAATGCCTGCAAAGATATCGGTGAGCTTTTTTAAGCCCCAGGACTTTATAAATGAAAATGTAATCAGCGAAGCTAAGAGTAACTATCATCGCGGCAGCGCCAACCTTACGGCTGACAGTTCCCAGCTAGTTAACCGGCTGCTGGTAAAGGGCGGGAAGCAACTTTCCGAGCCATATGACCAGCCCATAACCGTAGGCACTGAACCCATTCCACTAGACTACAAACCACGGGCGCCGGATGGAGAAAGCGTTACGGTTGTTATAGATGGCCAGCAAAAAACTGTTGGTATACAGCATGTGACCGACCAGGGAATAAAAGACTTCCTGCTCAACGTCCAGGAGAAACTGCTTGTTCCTGATTTATGCACAACCAGTACCGGTACTATAACCTACCGGTATGAGTACCCGATTAAGTTCGTCCTAGAAGATGCTCAATCTCAGGAAGATTTTGGGCAGTTCGATGATATCCTCAAAGTTGACTACGACGATTACAACCTGGTACTTGATTCAGGACTGCGCCACTTGGCTAAGTATTCCCGGCCTGTGACGAAGGGCACAATAGAGCCGTTTAAGGGTACTTACCGGCCGGGGCAGTTGGTTAAGGTGGAAATCCCGTCCCTGAAAATAAATGAATACCTCAAAATCAAGGAAGCAGCCTATGAAAGTATTCCCGGCCAGGCCCGAGTGGAACGAAAGCTCACCTTGGAAAGCCCTGCCCGGGAGCTTCCTAAAATCCTGAAAGACCTGGACAAGCGTCTAGCCAAGCTAGAAAAGGAAGTCTACCAGGATGACGAGGGACCGGTCATAAAATACATAGCCCCTTCCGAATTATGGGGCTGGGCGGAAGGCTATAAGCATGTCAAGCCGACAGAGTTTTACGGCTGGATGAACTGGAACGAGAGCGCGGAAAGGAAACAACCAGTTGAGGTGCCGGAAGAAACCACTTGGATTGAAGCACCCGAGGAAATTATACACGCGTGTCCGGTACCGTCGGACAATCTGTACCCGGGGGACAGCTTAATTCCATGTTAGGAGGAGATAAATTGAACGAAAAAGCATTGACCGCATGGCTTGGCCAGTGGGAAATCGAACGGAAAGACAGTAACGGAAAAATAATAGAAGTGGCCAGGCTAAGGCCGAACCATATCACGGACGTAGGACTTAACATGTTCCGTGATTTTCTTTTGGGTAACATTAGCGACGGTGAAATAAAATATGTTGTTCTGGGCAACAGCGCCACGGTACCAGCTGATTCGGATGCGCTGCTCGGAGCGGAACAGTTCCGAAAGCAGGTGACTTTCCAGGCTGCCGACCAAGCTACAACCGGGAAGCTCTACACAGAACTATATATTGCCGACACCGAGGCCAACGGGTTTAAGACAGAGGAGATCGGCTGGTTCGCCGGTGCATCTGCAACCGGTACCGCTAACAGTGGCATTATGATTGCCAGGGTGCTATATAGCAGGCAGAAAACGAACCTGGAAAGCTGGACTATTCGGCGGACAGATACTATTGCAAGGGGTTGATTGAATGCCTTTAGGTGATTATAACAAGACGGCATGGGTGGATGGAGGGCCACCCGGAATGAGTGCCGAGCGGCTAAATAAGAAAGAGGATAAGATTGAGGAACTAGACTCGGAAGCGCTTGCTAATCAAAAGCACATCTCATTCCTGGCATTGGTACAGCGGCATTACAAAAATGTAGACTTGGCTTTTAACTATGCCACCCAGAACGGAGAAAAGCTCGTTGGTAGTATTGATATTACCGGCGATGTAACGGCCACCATAACCTATACCTATAATGCTGCCAGCAATAACCTTGAGAAAGAAGAAATAATTATTACCGCACCATTTGCTGCCACGATAACAACATCTTGGACTTATGACGTTGCGGGTGACGTGGAAACCGAATCAAGGACGGTGAGCTAGATGCTAGCGCAAATACAGCGGGTGTTCAATAAGCTCAAGGAGCATATGGATAACTATACAAGTGGCAGGGCAAGTAAAATTGATAATCTGGACACGGCAGTAAGTAGCAGGCAGCCAAATGTATTAACTTCTACGCAGGCAAATAGATTAGATGCCGCTATAAGCACCCGTGCTGTACCAGGAGATAGTCCAAACCCAGCGTACTACACAAATACTCGCGGTACTAAATTGGATAACCTTGATACTAATGTGGGAAGTAGAGCAAGTCAAACAAGTCTAAACACAGTTGACGGTAATGTTGATACGTTAATTGCTAGGTTGACCAGTGGGCGAGCAACAAATTTAGACTTGCTTGATGATATTAACGGGGATACGGAGTGGTTAAGGAGCCAATTTCCTATTGCTGCGGTTGATTGGGCAAGTAAGAGTTTTCAAACATCTGCAAGTGATGAAGCATGGGCAACTGATCATACCCATCTGAATATTAGTGGTTCGGGGTATTTAGTATCTCTACTTACATCACAGGTAGATTATAGAATCACTTTAGACGGTGTTAGTTATTATATTTCTTGTGACCAGTCTATGCCTCTGTTTCCTGTTAGGTTTAATACGTCTTTAGTTGTGAAAAGTGTGGATGCACCAAATCACGCTACTAGCGCATGGGTGGTGTTAGATTAATGGAATTAGTTAGAGTTGAGCATGAAATACTTGAAAAACATATTGTTCAAGGCGCAACAAAAACACACACGGTTTTAAAACGTGGAGAAAAAGGTTGTTTATATCAACAATTATCTCTTTCCTACAATACCGGGGTAGTGAATATCACCCTGCATGAACCTAAAATTGAAGGGACAGAGTGGCAGGGTGCTACAATCAAAGAAGCCCTAACCGTAACCATACTGGTAGATGGACAAGAAGTGGGAACCGTAGACCTAGTAGATGGACAGGGTAGTTTTGATTTTGCAGCGACTGAACCCGGAACCTATATCATAGAAGTCCAAGCTGAATTAACCGCTTCGGGTAGAATTGAGGTGACTATATAATGGCAGGGCAAAAAAGGCAGGCCAAAGGTAAAAAAAATAACGGCAGACTTTCGGTAACCGTAGGGCCCAGTGAAATAGAACTAAAAAAGCGGGCCATAAAGGACAAAAATAACCCGACACCTGCAGAAATACGAGACTTGCTGCTAATGGTTTTGGAAAACCAGGAAGAAATTCTGCAAAAAATAAATTAGCAATAGGAATTTGCTTGCCACGATGATTTAGGTAGAGCAACGCGGGAGGTGTAGCTCATTGGAAAAAGGTGAAATAAAATGGCTTTTATTGTTTGTAGGATTACCACTTATTCCAGTTGTTATCGGTTATTTTATTTATATCAACATTTTTTACAAGGATATCCCTCTATAACCGAGAACCTCCATAAAAAGGAGGTAGGATTGTCTTGGAAATTAGTGAGTTAGTCAAAGAAATTAGCAATTTAAAGGAAATAATTAAATTAATAAATGATAATGTTAAATTTCAACTTCAGGTTCAGTGGGCGGCACTAGCTTTTGTGGTTGCCGCATCTGGTGCTTCACTATTAATACTAGCAAGGACATGGTTTAATAGAGAACTTGATAAAAGGATGACTGAGTTTAAAAAGACATTTGACAATAAAATAAAGCAAAAATTTGAAGTATTAAAGAACATTGGTGTTAGCCCAACTGGACCTACATATGTAACTTTAGGTGGCGATGAACAGCCTGAGGTTTTTATGCAGGTTCATGACGGGAAAAGATGCCATATAGATGTCAAAGGCAATAATGTCACCTTGACTAATTTGGAGGATACTGAAATTATTATAGATTTGCTAATATTATATATTAAAGAATGAAAATAATCTGCTATAAATTTTATGCGCCAATACGGCGTTTTTTTTATTCCCATTAAGGAATGAATATTTTACATAAAATATTGGGGGTGGGGGGATGCAGGATGTACAGTGGCTAGCCAATTTTGGTTTTGCGGCAGTGGTAGCGGGATATGTTTTGGTTCGACTGGAGCCAGCGCTAAAGGACCTTAATAAATCAGTGAACCTGCTGGCAATTGTTGTTGCAAAGACCAATGGGGTGGATTATGAAGAAGTCAAGAGGGATTTTATGAATGGGGCGTGATATTATGCTTATTTGTATTGACCCAGGTCATGGTGGTAGAGATCCAGGGGCCGTAAGCAAGTGTGGGAAATACCAGGAAAACAATAACGTACTGGCGATAGCCAAAGAAATCCACGTCCGGAAAGATGATTTACCCGCGGTGGATTTTATTTTTACCCGGTTGGTGGATGGATATTTTTCAGCCAATGAATTAGCCGATCTCCAGGCCCGGTGTGACATTGCAAATTCGGCCGGCGCTGACCTGTTTGTGAGTATCCACCAAAATGGCGATATCAACTACCAGGGCCGGGGGATAGAAACCTTTAGCATGGCCGAAACCGGTGAAGGTAGAAAGCTGGCGAAAGCGATACAGGACCAGCTTGTGAAACAAACAGGGTTAATTAACCGCGGGCTTAAAACAGCAAATTGGTACGTGCTGCGCAATACAAAAATGCCGGCTGTCTTAGTTGAGTGTGGCTTTGTGGGTGGAGATCCCGAGGAAGCGGAATATGTTTCCCGGCCGGAGACATTGAAGCTTTTTGCCGATTGTATTTTGCGTGGAATTGCTGACTATCTAAATATTAAACTGGAGGATGGTAAATTGAGCAAATTTAAGGATCTGGACAAATGCATGTATCCCGAACTGGCCCTAGAAGCCATAAAAGAGGGACTCGTTGGTGGTTTTCCGGACGGCACCCTGAGGCCTGATGCATCACTAACCCGTGAGCAAGGATGGCTAATTGATCTGCGGCAGCAACGTGTTTTTGGGCAGGCCCACAACATTCCCAAGATGGTAGATCAGTTCATGCCCAGCATTGTTCGTATTTGGTCCAATGGTACGGTCGGTAGTGGCAGTTTCATTGCGCCTAATTACATCTTGACCAACTCTCACGTTGCCAATGGACAAAAAGAGGTAACCATTGATACGGACACCAGGGATCAGGTCAAAGGAAAAGTTGTTAAGGATGCCGGTGGCCATGCTGGTGACGGCCTGGATCTTGCACTGATTGAAACTGAGTTTACCGGCCCGCCTTTGGCTTTGGCGGAGAAAATCGTTCACGGTGAATTCTGCCTAGCGTTGGGGATGCCGGCCGGGGAATGGCAATCAGTCAGCGCTGGTATTGTTACGCGGTATGGAGGAGACTTTTTGCAGGTGGACGCCCTTGTAAATCCGGGCAACAGTGGTGGTGCCATAATAAATTCAGCCGGTCAGTTGATTGGTGTCCCCACTTGGAAATTTGTTGCTCAAGGGTTTGATAATCACAACTATGACATTGTTGTGGACAGGGTTAAGGAATTCATTAAGGGAGTGGTGTAATTGTTCGAGCAACTTTTTACATTAAACATGCTTAAAGACCTGGCCGGTCTGGTGATGGCCGTTATTATTGTCGTGGCCTTTTTAAAGTTGATGTTTAAATTCAAAGGACGTGCTGCAAAACTGTCTGCCTGGGGGGCCGCCCTGGTGTTGCTGTTTTTGGTTTACGCGGATCAGGGCCGGTTCGATTTGGCGGCCGGCGCCCTGGTTGTTGCTACAGCGGTCGTTATCTGGCTGCTTAACTCAATGATAATTACTTTTCTTGCTATGAAATCTTACGAGGATGTTATTGAACCTTTTCAAAAGAAAATATCTTCAAATGTATTTAAAGAAGGTACCAATTAGCTATCAACGGCATAAGGCCGTGGTAAATAAAACTTAATCAGGTTGATGCTTATTTTTATCTTGCCCCGGCCCTAGTGGTCGGGGTTTTTATTTTATTAAGGTAATAAAATATAAAGGTATTTCAAAGTAAAAAAAGAACACACATATATATATTGAAAAATATGGGGTGGCTATTTTGAGTGTTTCTATATTATTAGTTATTACAACAGTAGTGCCAACTGCACTAATTGCAATTTTTATATATATGTTAACATCTATTAATGATGAAATTAAAAAAATGGAATTGTGGGATATTGGGTTGTTAGATCTTACAAGTGCAATAAATGGGAACCTATCAGCTCTTAGATTTGTTTTATCTATTGATAGTAAAGCATATATGCGTGATTTAGCCAAAACACTTGATAGATTATTTGAAAAAGATAAAGATTCAACTAGTAAAGGAAAAAATAAAGCTGAAAGTCCTTTGGTCATATTTGAAAAATTAATATTATTACCATCAGGGAATGAGTATCTATATAAGAAATTCAAGGAATTTGTTGAAGAAAAAATAAATGAAAAAGAAAACGCTAATAAATTTTTGCAAGAATTCACTGAGTTAATGACTTTGTCTAAAGATGAAAAAGAAGAATTTCTAATTAATAGTAATGCTTTGATGATAGATTATTACATGGTTAATGCTGCAATTGAGAGGTTTAATCAAATTTCAGAATTCTATCGTAAAAATATGATTTCTATAAGTTCATTGGTATGTACTACAAGAGGTGGCCCATCGGTTTTATTGCTAAAATATTCGTTAGAAAGTCTTTTGCATGCAGCTAAAAATATAGAAAACTTATTGGAAATTTTAGACAAGATAGTAATAAAAGCACAGAAGGATTTAAAAAATGAAATTAAGTTAAAAAAAGAAAATAGATTGTTTCTTCTTTTTGCTTTTTTTATATGTCTTAGTATGCTTTCTACAGTGATTTATTGTTTGCAATCTAATTAGCTATGCCCGAATCTTCTCTCTGAGGTAACCTCCATGCCCCTGCGCTGCAAGGAACTTGAAAAGATTTTTAGAAACAAAACGTAAGATAGAAGAAACCATAGACCAAGAAAAAGCAACCACCGACCCAGCGGAAATAAAACTGCTACGGCGCAAAAAAAAGAGAGCTACAATACCTGCAGCTCTGGAATATAGATCAGTATGAAAGGTTGAAAAATAAATTATAAAATGGATGTCCTATATAAATTATTTTTACTCGGTTGAACACAGCATTTAATAGAAGAAACTGGACTAATAAAAATAAAATGTTGGATAAATTGTTGGATGAATCACGTCCAACAGAAAAATAAAAAAGCTCCCGATTTCCGGAAGCCTTGAATTTACTGGCGGGAGTGTGTGAGAATCGAACTCACCAAGGACGGGATCGCCGCCCCACGACTGGTTTTGAAGACCAGGAGAGCCACCAGGCCCCATCCACCCCCATTGAACCCAACCTATTGATCCTAACAACAAATTATTATAATATAATAAAAGTGTTTCGTCAAATTTAAGCTATACAGCTATATACGGTATTTCACTTTGTTTTCAATGAAAACAAGGGAGGATTTCGTTACAGCAACGGCGAAATGTTTTTAGATTCTCCACGAGTGTTTCCCACAACAATGAGCAGGTGATTTTATAATGAAAAAACTATTTGACGAAATAAGGTCTGACCTAGAAATCGTAGAAGCTGAGTTAATGGAGGTAGTTAAAGCACCGGACCCACTTTTAACCGATACGGCCACACACTTGATAAAAGCTGGCGGGAAGAGGTTACGTCCGGCTTTTAGCTTGTTAGGGGCAAAGTTCGGGGATTTTGAAATTAAAAAGGTTTTACCTTTAGCAGTGGCGTTGGAACTCATTCATATGGCCACACTGGTGCATGACGATGTAGTTGACTCCGCAATGACCCGCCGGGGGGTTCTTACTGTTAAGGCTCTGTGGGGCAATAAAATTTCTACCCATATAGGTGATCACCTGTTCGGGCAGTCTCTTATTCTTTTATCATCATATCAAGGTAGTATAATTCCCCCTGTATTGGCTGATACCAGTGTAAAGATGTGTGAAGGGGAAATCTACCAAATTTCCGCGTCTTATGATACAAGCCAAACGTTGCGCGATTATTTTTATCGCATAAAAAGAAAGACCGCCCTTTTAATCGCGGCATCTTGCCAGCTTGGGGCAGTAGCATGCGGTGCTTCTACCAAGACACACCTGGCTCTGCGCAGGTACGGAAACCACGTGGGTATGGCTTTTCAAATTACTGATGACATTCTGGACTTGACTGCTGAACAAAGGCGTCTGGGCAAGCCCATTGGCGGCGATATACGTCAAGGAATCATTACTTTGCCGGTTATCTATGCTCTTGCCAACAGCGCTGATCGAGATCATATGCTGCAGTTAATTAATAAAGAAAATAAGTCCGATGAAGAAGTTTTTGAAACTATATCTATTGTCAAGGACTGTGGCGGTCTGGAATATTCATCTAGAATAGCACAGCGGTATATATCAAAAGCTAAACAAGAGCTAAGCCCGCTTCCCGACATACCCGTTAAAGAAACGCTGAAAACCATTGCTGATTTCATTTCATTTAGGAATTTTTAGGCATAGTTTGGCCAATATATAGTTGCTTAGTGTCTATGATTCTGGTAACATGTAGAATGAATGATGCTGCCGTATTGGCATATTTATTGCTAGGAGAACTGATACAGTGACCAAATGTTATCCGGTTGCCTTAAAGCTGTCAGGCAAGCTTTGTGTTATCGTTGGCGGCGGCAAGGTTGCTGAAAGGAAGGTACAATCACTCCTGGAATGTGATGCTCAGGTTCGTGTAATCAGTCCGGAGTTAACATCCCGATTATGGGAATTAGCAAATAACGGTAATATTCAATATAAGCCGGATAAATATAAACCTGCAGACCTGTACGGTGCTTTCCTCGTAATCAGCGCTACTGACCGGGAGGATGTTAATGAAGCAATTTCTGCAGAGTGTCGGCGCAGAAATATTTTGGTTAACGTAGTTGATGCACCGGCAAAGGCAAACTTTTTCGTGCCTTCCACGATACGCAGAGGACCACTATCCATCTCTGTGTCCACTAACGGTAAAAGCCCTTTAATGGCAAGATTACTGCGTGAAGATCTAGAGGCCCTTTACGGGCCTGAATTCGGTGATTTTTTAGAGTTTTTAGGAAGCATTCGAGAACAAGCGATAGAAAATATAAATAACCCTCAAATAAGACATAAAATTCTTTCAGCGCTGGCGGATCAGGAGACTATCCGCCTTTTACGTGAAGGATATCTGGAACAGGCAAAGGAGCGGGTCAACAATGTTTATTGTAGCTGTGGGGATCAATCATAAAACGGCTCCTGTAGAAGTACGCGAAAGAATGTCTTTTGCCGAACATTCAATGCCCGAATCCCTTGCTGGATTACGGTCTTACCCGGTTATCAACGGAGCAGTTATACTTTCCACCTGTAACCGCACCGAAATATATACTGTAAACGAAGACGCAGAGCAGGGGTTAGAAGATATTAAGGAATTTCTATCCCTTAAGTCAGGCTTGGATACGGAAGTTATCGGCAACTACCTTTACAGTTTTTTTGACCATGATGCCGTAAAACACCTGTATCAAGTTGCCGCAGGACTAGATTCCATGCTGCTTGGGGAAACGCAAATACTCGGACAAGTCCGGGCTGCTTATGAATTATCTCTGGAGAGCGGTAACACCGGCCGAATATTAAATATTTTGTTTCAGCAGGCAATCCGTACCGGTAAAAGGGCAAGGGCAGAAACCGGCATTGACCAGCACGCTGTATCCATCAGCTATGCTGCCGTAGAGCTGGCCAAGCAGATATTTAAAGACCTAACCGGTCGCTCTGTTTTAGTTATCGGTGCAGGGAAAATGAGTGAACTTACTACCAAGCACCTGGTAGCGAACGGTGTTTCAGGAGTAATCGTATCCAACCGTTCTTTTGATCGTGCAGTAACTCTGGCCAATCAGTTTAATGGCATTGCAGTTAAATTTAACGACTTGTTTAAGTATATGGGAGACGCCGACATAGTAATCAGCTGTACAGCTGCCTCGCACTATGTGGTGCACCAAAAGCAGGTTGCTGAATTTATGCACAAGCAGCCGGGCAAGCAGCTGATGATGATTGATATTGCCGTACCCCGGGACATTGAGCCTGATGTGCGCGAAATCCCCGGAGTCACCGTTTATGACGTGGATGCCCTACAAAATGTGGTGGATAGTAATTTTGATAAAAGGAAGCGCTCAGCGATGATGGCAGAAACCATTATCGAAGAAGATACACAGGAATATGTAAAATGGCTGAAGACTCAATTTGTCATACCTGCCATTTCAGAATTAAAACACAGGGGAGAGCAAATCAAGCAAAAAGAGCTGCGCAGGGCATATAACCGTCTGGGAGAACTTTCCGATCACGAGAAAAAAGTAGTTAGTTCCCTGGCAAATTCCATTGTTAATCAATTATTACATGACCCTGTAACCCGTTTAAAATCATATGCCGTGACGGACAAAGGTTCGGTTTATACAGAGGCGTTGGAAAAGCTGTTTAATTTGCATACCGGGGAAAATGAAGATAATGAAGAAAACCAAAGCTCCACTGCAAATGCAGCAGCAAAAGCAAAGTGAACTCGTTCAGCTAAAGCTGAACATCAGAGCTTAAGAGGAAAGGGGACACACCTCCTGCAGAGGAATGTCCCCAACTGGTGGGATTCCACTCCACCTGAAGTAAAAAGAGGAACTCCCACTTATAGAAGTGGGAGTCTTAGAAATCAGATAAAAAACTAACTTGAGCCGTTTTATATACAGGATCCTTTATAAATACAAAACAAAACCGGCGGGTGCCGCAGAACAAAATCTGCACACCCGCACTTTTTTGATACATAACGGTTATTATAAATGTAAGTACAGGGAATCATTGCCGAAAAGAGAGTATCTTGATTTTTAATTCTGGAGGCACTTAAATGAAGCGCGAGATTATTATCGGCACCAGAGAAAGCGGCCTGGCCATGTGGCAGGCCAAGTGGGTATGCAGCCGGTTGCAGGAGTTAAACCCTGATTACAGCTTTACCATTAAGGGCATGAAAACCACCGGTGATAACATTTTAGATGTAGCCCTGGCTAAAATAGGGGACAAAGGACTTTTTACTAAAGAGTTGGAATTGGCCTTGCAACGAAAAGAAATAGATATGGCAGTGCACAGTATGAAAGACCTGCCCACAAAATTGCCGCCTGGCTTGATCATCGGGGCCATAAGCCCGCGGGAATATCCCGGTGACGTTCTGGTTTCCACGCAAAAAGTTACACTGGACAAACTTCCACTCGGCGCCAGGATAGGCACCAGCAGTTTAAGGCGTAGGGCTCAATTGCTTAAGTTCCGTCCTGACCTGGAAATTGTGACGGTGCGGGGGAACATAAATACTCGTATCAGAAAGATAGAGGAACAAAATCTGCACGGCATAATACTGGCGTATGCCGGGGTATATCGCATGGGATTTGAAGATATGATCGCACAAAAGATACCTTTTTCTATCTGCCTACCTGCTGTGGGGCAAGGGGCCATGGGATTGGAAATAAGGGATAGTGATCCTGAAATCGTCACGGTGATAAATAAGCTGGATAGTCCTGAAGCAAGACATGCCATTAGTGCTGAGCGAGCCTTAATGAAGAAATTGGAGGGCGGCTGTCAAGTTCCCATAGGTGCACTGGCTAATATAGAAGGCAGCACATTAACCATGGAAGCAGTGGTAGCCAGCCTGGACGGCAAGGAATCAATACGATTAAACCTGGAAGGCCCTGTCCAAAAAGCATGGGAATTGGGTGATCAGCTGGCCCAAAGGATGCTCGACATAGGGGCGGGGGAGATTCTAGAAAAGGCCAGACAGGAGAATGATATAGATGACTAAAGGCAAGGTATATTTAATCGGTGCGGGCCCCGGCGATCCGGATCTAATCACGGTGAAAGGCCTGAGGTGCATAAATAATGCTGATACCGTTGTTTATGACCGCCTGGCAGACCCCAGGCTTTTAAAAAAATGCCGCCGGGATGCAGAAATGATTTACGTGGGCAAAGGACCTGACCGGCACACCTTAAAGCAGGAGGAAATAAACCAGCTGCTGGTGGATAAGGCTAAAGAGGGTAAAACCATAGCCCGCCTTAAGGGGGGGGACCCCTTCGTATTCGGAAGGGGAGGAGAAGAGGCAGAAGTTCTGGTGGAAAACCAAATCCCCTTTGAAATAGTGCCGGGCATTACATCTGCCATAGCAGTGCCTGCTTATGCCGGTATTCCCGTTACACACCGCGACTACACTTCTTCGGTGTCAATTATTACCGGTAATGAAGACCCCACCAAAGAAGATTCCAATATTAACTGGGAGCACATTGGCAACGGGACCGGGACACTGGTTTTCCTGATGGGCATGGGGAATCTGGATAAAATTGCCACAAAGTTGATAGCCAACGGACGTCCCGCGTCAACACCGGTAGCACTTATCCGCTGGGGAACTCGTCCGGAGCAAAAAACACTTACCGGAACACTGGAGAATATCGCTCAGAAAGCACAGGCAGCGGAATTTAAAAACCCGGCCATCATTCTTGTGGGCGGTGTGGTTAATTTAAGAGAAAAATTGGCCTGGCTGGAGAAAAAACCGCTATTCGGTAAAAGAATTATTGTTACCCGCGCCAGGGAACAGGCCAGCGTTCTTTCTCGTAAAATTTCCGAACTGGGCGGCGAGCCGTATGAATTTCCTACCATTAAGATTGTACCGCCGGATGACTTCTCCCCGCTGGATGATGCTATAAAACAAATATCTTCTTACCAGTGGGTTATTTTCACCAGTGTTAACGGCGTTAAAATATTTGCCCGGAGACTGCACCAACTGGGTGGGGATATAAGAGATTTAAAAGGGGTAAATCTGTGTGCCATTGGCCCTAAAACGCGTCTGCTTTTAGAAAATTACGGGCTAAGAGTTGATTATGTGCCGGTGGAATTTAGGGCGGAAGCAATAGTGGCCGGGCTTAAAAATAAACTAATGCCGGGAGACAAAGTGTTACTACCCAGGGCTGACATAGCCCGCAAGATTCTGCCCAAATCACTTAAAGAACTAGGGGCCAGCGTAACGGAGATAACCACTTACAAAACAGTGACCGAAAAGAATAATACCGGTGAGCTTGTAGAGCTGCTAAAATCGGTAAAGGTAGATATGGTTACCTTTACCAGCTCTTCCACTGTTCGTAATTTTGTATCTTTATTAGATACTCCTGATATAAAGCCATTAATGACAGGTGTTCTTGTGGCCTGTATAGGTCCTATCACGGCACGCACGGCTGAGGAACATGGACTACAAGTATCTATCCAGGCTTCAGAATATACCATTGAAGGTCTTTTAAAGGCAATTATGCAAACGTATGACCAATAAAAAACCGGTATGTTATAATATCAATAAATTTAGATTTAAGGAATGATTATAAAATGATCAGTATAAGCAGACTGGTATGCGGCAATGAATACTTTGGTGACTCTCTACGATATAACAAGACTTCACACGGGCAAAAGCACGGCACCTCTAGTGGTTTCGGCCCGGTGGTGGTTTGGAATGTCACCCGGACCTGCAACTTAAGATGTAGACACTGTTATTCTGATTCCGCCTCTGATGTAGTGGAGAAGGAACTTTCCACTAAGGAAGCACTTTCACTTATCGATAATTTAGCGGAATTTAATGTGCCGGTGATATTGTTTTCAGGGGGAGAACCCCTGCTTCGACCGGACTTTTTTGAGTTGGTTGATTACGCCAGGAAAAAAGGCATTCGGGCTACCATTTCCACCAACGGCACCCTTATTACACCGGATTTAGCCCGCGACATCAAAAAGGCGGGCGTATCTTACGTGGGTATCAGCCTAGACGGTATTGGTGAAAATAATGATCGCTTCCGGGGCAAAAAAGGGGCCTTTGAGGCAGCACTGAAGGGTATTCAATATTGCCGCCGGGAAGACCAAAAGGTGGGCCTTCGCTTTACCATCAACAAGCATAACTACTTGGAATTACCGGAAATTTTTAAATTGCTTGAAGAAGAAGATATCCCCCGGGTATGTTTTTATCACCTGGTATATTCGGGCAGGGGAAGCAAGATGATTGAAGAAGATATTTCACATGAGGAAACAAGATCAGCATTAGATTTGATTATTGATCGCACACAGAATTTCCACCGCAGAGGATTGGATAAGGAAGTCCTTACGGTGGACAACCACGCCGATGGTGTGTACGTTTACCTGAAGCTGCTGCAGCAAGACCCGGCCAGGGCAGAAGAAGCGCTGAGCTTGCTGCGTTTAAACGGCGGCAACCGGAGTGGCATAGCCATTGGCCAAATAGACTGGCAGGGTAATGTTCATCCGGACCAGTTTACCCAAAACCACCATTTGGGTAATATTACACAGTCAAGTTTTGCAGAAATATGGGGCAGCCCCACCAGCGAGATATTGAAAGGCCTTAAGGAGCGCAAGCCGCTTTTAACCGGCCGCTGTAAGCAGTGCCGCTGGCTAGATGTATGCAACGGCAACTTCAGGCCGCGGGCCGAAGCCGTACACGGCGATTTTTGGGCCCCTGACCCGGCCTGTTATCTCACTGATCAAGAAATAGATTTAGCTTAATACGCATTTAAAGGAGTGAATTACGTGGCTTTTCCTATCACCCGGTTGAGACGCCTGCGTTCCAGTGACACGCTGCGCAGGATGGTACGGGAAAATCACCTCCGTATAGACGATTTAATCTGGCCTGTCTTTGTAACGCACGGCAAGGGAGTAAAGAAGGCTGTCAGTGCCATGCCCGGTGTTTACAATTACTCTGTGGATGTGCTACTTGATGAGCTCAAGGAAGTTATCGCACTGGGCATACCCGGCATCATCCTTTTTGGAATTCCAGCCAATAAGGACGCTGTAGGGTCCGAAGGGTACGCGGACGACGGTATAATTCAAAAGGCTGTCCGGGCAGTGAAAGATGCCTACCCTGAACTCCTGGTAGTTACCGATGTTTGCCTGTGTGAATATACCGACCACGGCCATTGCGGTATAGTGAAGGAAGGAAAAGTAATCAACGATGCTACCCTGGAACTTCTCCAAAGGTGCGCTATATCTCACGTTCGCAGCGGGGCGGATGTAGTTGCCCCGTCTGATATGATGGACGGTAGGATTACGGCTATCCGGTCAGCCCTTGACGGTGAAGGCCATACAGATATACCCATCATGGCTTATTCAGCCAAGTTTGCCTCAGCCTTTTATGGCCCGTTCAGGGAAGCAGCAGGGTCTGCGCCTCAATTCGGGGATCGCAAGTCATATCAAATGGATTCCCCCAATGGGCGGGAGGCTCTGAGGGAAATAGAATCAGACCTGGAAGAGGGCGCCGATATAGTGTTGGTGAAACCCGCCCTGGCCTACATGGACATTATCAGAAAAGCTAAAGATACCTTTAACCTCCCTATGGCAGCCTATAACGTTAGCGGTGAATACTCCATGGTTAAGGCAGCGGCTTCTCAGGGATGGATAGACGAAAAGGGTGTTGTTTTGGAATATCTTACCGGGCTCAAGCGAGCGGGTACGGATATCATTCTTACTTACCATGCCCTGGATGTAGCCCGGTGGCTACAATATAGCAATTAACAGAAGGGATTGATATCATGCTGGTATCCTGGAACACTACCAATCAATGCAACCTATACTGCCAGCACTGCTACCGTGATGCAGGGATTCGTGCCCAAGACGAACTGAACACCGAAGAAGCGATAAATCTCATCGACGAAATAGCCAAAGCAGGCTTTAAAATAATGATTTTCAGCGGCGGAGAACCTCTCATGCGGCAAGATATTTACCAATTGATCACTCACGCTGCGCAAACAGGACTTCGCCCGGTACTGGGCACCAACGGGACTCTTATCACCCCCGAGGTAGCTCGTAAACTTAAAGCAGCAGGACTGATGGCGGTGGGAATCAGTTTAGACAGCACGGATGCAGCCAGGCACGATAAATTTAGAGCTGTTCCCGGCTGTTGGGAACAAGCCGTGGCAGGAATGAGAGCCTGCCTGCAGGCAGACCTTCCTTTCCAGATTCACACCACAGTCATGGAATGGAACTATGATGAGGTGGAAACACTGACTGATTTTGCAGTAGCAGAAGGTGCACGCGGCCATCACGTATTTTTCCTGGTGCCCACCGGCAGGGCTGTTGACATTGAAGAGGAAAGCCTGCGAGCCAGCCAGTATGAGACTCTGATTAAACGGCTAATGAAAAAACAGCAGGAAGTTGATATTGAAGTAAAACCAACCTGTGCGCCTCAGTTTATGCGCATTGCGGAGCAAATGGGCCTTGATTTGCGTTTCACCAGGGGTTGTTTAGCGGGGATTTCATATTGCATCATCAACCCGGTGGGAGACGTTCAGCCCTGCGCATATCTGGAGGTTCCAGTAGGTAATGTACGCAACACGCCTTTTAGCGAAATATGGGAGCAAAATGAGGTATTTGATAAGCTGCGTTCCTTGGATTATCAAGGAGGGTGTGGTTCCTGCGGCTATAAAAAAGTATGCGGCGGCTGCAGAGCAAGGGCATACTACTATCATAACGACTATATGGCAGAAGAACCTTGGTGCCTTTACCACGGGAGAAAGGGATATTGATATGCACTTGGATAATCTGGACAGAGAGTTATTGAACAGAATTCAGCACGGCTTCCCTGTCGTGCCTGAGCCATACAAGGATTTAGCAAACCAGCTGGATATAATGGAAGAAGAAGTAATCAACAGACTGCGGGCAATGATTGACGCAGGAGTTATTCGCAGGCTGGGGGGGATTTTTGATTCCCGCCGGGTGGGATATACTGGAACACTGTGCGCTTTAAAGGTGCCGGAGGATAAAATAGAGTCAGTGGCTGAAGTAATCAATGAGTACTCCGGCATTACACATAATTATTTACGCGACCATGAATATAACATGTGGTTTACCCTTTTAGCCCAGTCCACAGAGAGAATTGACCAAATATTAGATGAAATTCGTGAAAAAACTAAAATTGAAGAGATTTTAAGCCTTCCTGCCAGCCGCATTTTCAAAATTAAAGTAAACTTTAAAGTAACGGGAGAGAGCAAATGTTAACCGACCAGGAAAAGAAAATTGTCAGAGAATTACAAAACAATATACCTCTGGTGAAAAGGCCTTTTGAGCAAATGGCCCGCGGGCTGGGCATGGAGGAGCAGGAACTATTAGACAAGATAGAGGAATTTAGGCAAAGGGGTATTTTACGCAGGTTCGGCGCCACGGTAAGGCATCAAAACCTGGGCTATACCGCAAACGCCATGGTTGTATGGGATATACCCGATGACCAAGTAGAAGAGGCTGGTAAAACAATGGCCCAATTTCCCGAAGTCAGCCACTGCTATCAACGCCCTACCCATCCGGGCTGGCCTTATAAACTATTTACCGTAGTACACGGCAAAACCCGCTCTGAATGCGAGGAAAAAGCCTGGGCTATTGCACAGAAAACAGGGTACCATAATTATAAACCGGTCTTCAGTACCCGAGAATTAAAAAAGAGCAGCATGAAGTATTTTGAGGATTAATTTGTAAAATTTTTTTTAGGAGTGGTAAAGTGTCCAAAAGTTTTACCAAGTCACAGGAGCTTTTCGCACAGGCCAAGGAAGTCATCCCAGGCGGCGTAAACAGTCCCGTTCGTGCCTTTGCTTCCATCAAAGATATGGGTCCTCTTTTTATGGAAAAAGGGGAAGGTGCTTTGATCTATGATGCGGACGGCAACAATTACGTAGATTATGTGGCTTCCTGGGGCCCCCTTATCCTTGGCCACCGGCATCCTGAAGTGGTGGAGGCACTGGCCAAGTGCCTGGAGAAAGGAACCAGCTTTGGAACGCCCACCGAACTGGAAACCGATCTCGCCAACGAGATTACACAGGCCGTTCCTTCCATGGACATGGTGCGCCTTGTAAACTCCGGCACCGAGGCAACCATGAGCGCACTGCGACTGGCCCGTGGATACACGGGAAGGAACAAGATCGTAAAATTTGAAGGGTGTTACCACGGACACGCCGACTTTCTGCTAATCAAGGCCGGATCCGGCGCTCTGACCACCGGCGTTCCTACCAGCCCCGGGGTTCCGGAATCAACCGCTGAAAACACTATTAACGCCCCCTTCAATGACATAGAGACATGCCGGGAAATATTTGAGCAAGAAGGGCCCAATATAGCAGCAGTAATTGTGGAGCCTGTCGCCGGCAACATGGGTGTTGTACCTCCAAAACCGGGATTCCTGGAAGGACTGCGTAAAATTACACTGCAGTACGGGGCTGTTTTGATATTTGACGAAGTGATGACAGGCTTCCGGGTAGGCTACGGTGGTGCGCAAAGTTTATATGGTATTAAACCTGACTTGACTTGCCTGGGTAAGATTATTGGCGGGGGATTACCTGTAGGTGCTTACGGGGGCAAAAAGTCCATCATGGAATACATATCACCCGTAGGGCCCGTATACCAGGCGGGAACACTGGCGGGGAACCCTCTGGCAGTGACTGCCGGACTGGCTACCTTAAGAATTCTAAAAAGAAAAGGTGTCTATCAAGAGCTGGAAGCGAAGGCCGCACAGCTTGCCCGTGGACTGGAAGAGGCAGCCCGGGAAGCAGACTTCCCGGCCACTGTAAACAGTGTGGGCTCCATGGTGTGCTCGTACTTTACCCGCGGTCCGGTGCACGATTTTGACACGGCATGTTCATCAAACACAGAGGCTTTTTCTGATTATTATAAAGCCATGCTGCAGAATGGAATCTACCTGGCACCATCTCAATTTGAATCTGCCTTTGTTTCCCTGGCCCACACCCAGGAACAAATCGAAAAAACAATTGATGCTGCTAAAAGCACATTAAAAAATTTAGTATAAAGAAGAGAACAAGCCATAATAACATACGGCTTGTTCTCTTCTTTAATTAGGGATATAATATTTATGAAGTAACATAATCCAAAATTTTTTCCCTGCTGACAGGCAGGAGGTATTGCATGGACCACGAAAGAAGACATAATCATCAACAAGAGGACGAGGTACAATGTACTTCTATTGACACGGTCATTGAGGAACATAAAGGACGCCCGGATGCCTTAATACGTGTTCTTAAAGAAGCACATTCGCTTCTGGGACACCTGCCCGAAGAGCTGTTGGACTATATTGCCGCCGGGCTGGAAATACCGCCGGTAGATGTGCGCGCAGTAGCATCCGTTTATCCCGGGCTACAAATCAAAACCGGTGAGGAGATTAATGGGGAAAATGATGCCAAGCACAAAATATGTGTTTGTAAGGGCACTTCCTGCTATATAAAGGGATCAAATGAGGTACTGGACCGCCTTTGCCGCGAACTAAACATAGAGCCGGGAGGTACAACCCCTGACCGGCAGTTTTCTTTGGATGTAGTTCGCTGCGTCGGTGCATGCGCCCTGGGTTCGGTTTTAACCGTGAACGGTGAAATTTATCCCCGGGTGAAACCAGAAAAAATCCCCAAAATACTTGCCAAGTTTAATGAATAGACTTTTATCTTCGCACAGCCTGTAAGCTCGAAATAAGTGCGACTAAGGTTCAGATGGGGTCAAGTCTTCTTTATATCCTGACACTTCGGTGTAAAACTGGGTGAAGGGAAACAAAATTTAATTATGAACTCCCTGCGAAAAAGGTTGCAGACCTGAATTATAGGGGAGGCATTACCATGAGTATGACAGGTAAAGCCTGCTTTTTTCGTATGGAAAAAGTAGGCTTTTTTATACTTTAGGATCTCTTAAGGAGTGATAGAGATATGTCCCAGCGCATTGGAGTTATCGGAATTGTAGTGGAAGACCGCGGTCATGCCGCTGCACGCATCAATCAGATTTTGGGGGAATACTCGCATTTAATAGTGGGCCGGATGGGGATTCCCTACCGGGAGAGAAAGGTTTCCGTTATCTCCTTAATCATTGACGGTGATACGGACGAGATCGGCGCCATGTCAGGGAAACTGGGAAACATAAAGGGAGTGCAAGTAAAATCAGCCCTTGTTTCTAAGAATTAGGAAAAGGAGGTAACAATTAAACATGAATAATACCCCCAGGGGCAGTAGACTGCACATAGCTATATTTGGTAGAAGAAATGTGGGTAAATCCAGTCTAATCAACTCGCTAACCAACCAGGACCTGGCTATTGTTTCGGATGTGGCGGGCACAACAACGGACCCGGTATTTAAATCCATGGAAATCTTACCCATCGGGCCGGTGGTGCTTATCGACACAGCAGGTATTGACGACCAGGGTATGCTGGGTGAACTAAGAAGGAAAAAGACTCTGGAAGTGTTGAGGAAAACTGACCTGGTGCTGTTGGTGGTATCACCCGAAAATGAGCCGGGCAATTATGAAACGGATATTGCCCAACTGGCCTCAGAAAACGGTGTTCCGGTGGTGGGAGTTGCCAATAAACAGGACTTGGACCTGGATCCTAAAGTTGAAGATTGGCAGCGCTCACTGGATATTCCTTTCTATCTGGTGAGCTCTGTAACCCGTTATGGCTTGCAAGAACTTAAACAGGGCATCGTTAAACATGCCCCCAAAGACTGGACGGCACCGGCCATCATAGGAGATAAATTGTCCGCCGGGGATACCGTGATAATGGTGATCCCTATTGATAACGCAGCACCAAAGGGACGTATCATTCTGCCTCAGGTGCAAACGCTGCGCGACCTCTTAGATCATAATACACAGGCTATGGTTTGCAAAGAAACGGAATTAGCGGCAAGTTTAGAAAAAATGAGCTCCCCCCCCAGGATGGTGATCACAGA
The DNA here is from genome assembly GCA_009711705.1 of Bacillota bacterium. Taxonomy (GTDB): domain Bacteria; phylum Bacillota; class Desulfotomaculia; order Desulfotomaculales; family VENG01; genus VENG01. The sequence continues at coordinate 273,105 of VENG01000001.1, read as the reverse complement.
CTCCCAGGCCTTTAAAATGGTTTCAGAAATCGTTCCTGAAAGCATAGAACTAACATCCTTTTCTATCCTCTTCGCCAGGTATAAAGGTGACCTGGAAACACTGGTTGCCGGTGCTAAGGCGATAGATGAACTGCAGCCGGGTACTAAAGTGCTGGTAGCAGAAGCATGTACCCACCACAGGGTTGATGATGATATCGGGACCCAAAAGATACCTCACTGGCTGGAGCAAAAAGTAGGCGGTAAGCTGAACTTCACCTGGGCCAATGGGATTAATTTGCCGGAAAATCTAAACCAGTTTGATCTGGTGGTACACTGCGGTGCGTGCATGATTAATCGCCAGGAGATGATGTACCGGGTAATGGAATGTAAAAAAGCGCAGATCCCCATTGTCAATTACGGGGTCTTAATTGCGCATATACACGGCATATTGCCAAGAGTTTTATCGCCTTTCCCGGAAGCCCTGGAAATTTTGCATCAAACACCGTACCAACCTAAGGCAGGATCAGATAATAGAGTGGAGGAACTTTAATGCGCACCAGCTTTAAGGCAGCCTTAGAAAAAACTTTAGCGGGAAAGACCATAGCCAAAGAGGACCTGGTTACGCTCCTGGAAGCAACGGACCCGGAAGAAATGAATATTCTTTTTTCGACAGCTGATGCAACGCGCCAACGGTACGTGGGCGATGAGGTTCACTTTCGCGGCATTATTGAATTCTCCAACCACTGTTTACAAAACTGTCTTTATTGTGGACTGCGTAGGGATAATAAAAAGCTACGGCGGTATAGAATGACCCCCGAGGAAATTATGAAAGCCTGTGATCAAGCGGCAACGGCGGGGTTTAAAACTATAGTACTGCAGTCAGGGGAAGATACTAACTATTCAGCTGGTACACTGGCTGAATTAATTTGGCGCATTAAAGATAAACACGATATGGCCATTACCCTTTCTCTGGGAGAAAAACAGGCCGGCTTTTATCAGCGCCTGCGGGAAGCCGGAGCTGACAGGTATTTAATTAAACACGAAACTAAAGACCCCGAACTTTTTACCAGACTGCGCCCAGGAACAAGTCTGCAAAAGCGTGTGGATTGCATCAAAGAATTAAAGAGGCAAGGATTTGAAGTTGGATCGGGAAATATGGTTGGTCTGCCCGGGCAAAGTCTGGATGTACTGGCGGAAGACATTTTACTGATGCGGGAATTGGATATTGATATGGCAGGGGTGGGGCCTTTTATCCCCAGTGAGCACACACCTTTGAAAAACTCCTCTCAGGGAGACTTATATTTGACCCTAAAGGCTGTAGCGCTAACGCGACTGGTCTTACCCTGGTGTAATATTCCGGCTACCACCGCCTTGGGAACAATTGATAACCGTGGGAGGGCAATGGCTCTGGGCTGTGGCGCTAATGTAATTATGCCTAACATTACGCCACCCGCACTAAGAAAGCATTATCAAATCTATCCGGGTAAAGAAAGTTTATTTGACGGCCCGGGAAAGCCGGAAAACCTGCAAGCACTTGTTAAATCCATGGGAAGAAAGCTGTCGTCAGGGAAAGGCAGCGCACTGGAAAACAGATTAAAGTTATAAAACCAAAATAAGAAAGGATGTTAGTAATGTCTTTTAATGACGCAAGTTTTATCAACGAACAACGGGTAAATACCATTATCGAAGATGCCAAGAATACACCCAGGGAAAAACTTGTCCAGATTATTAACAAGGCCGGCGAGGCAAAGGGCCTTACCATGGAAGAGACTGCAGCTTTGCTGCACACTTCTGACCCGGAAATATTGGCTCTTTTATATCAAAAGGCATCGGAAATCAAAAACAAAATTTACGGCCGGCGGGTGGTTTTATTTGCCCCCCTTTACCTGAGCAATCATTGCATAAATAGTTGTACTTACTGTGGTTACCAGAAGACTAATGAACTGGAAAGGCGTAAGCTTTCCATGCCAGAGATCAGGGAAGAGGTAGTCATATTGGAATCTATGGGACATAAGCGACTGGCCTTGGAAACGGGTGAACATCCCAAACAGTGTCCCATAGAATACGTTCTGGATGCTATTAAAAACATATATGAAGTAAAGCAAGAGAACGGTAGTATACGCCGTGTAAACGTAAACATTGCCGCTACCACTGTAGAGGAGTACAGGTTACTTAAGGAAGCCGGTATTGGTACTTATATACTGTTCCAAGAAACGTATCACCGGGAAACATACGCCAAAAAACACCTTGCCGGTCCCAAAAAAGACTATAACTGGCATACCACGGCCATGGACAGAGCAATGGAGGCTGGTATAGACGACGTTGGAATAGGGGTACTATTCGGGCTCCATGACTATAAATTTGAAGTCATTAGCATGTTAATGCACGCACTACACCTAGAAGAGAAATTTGGAGTAGGACCACATACAATTTCTGTACCTAGGCTTCGCCCCGCAGCTGGAATGGACATAAAGCAATACCCGTATATGATTTCCGACGATGAATTTAAAAAAATAGTAGCCATTATCCGGCTCGCTGTTCCTTATACCGGACTCATTATGTCCACCCGTGAAAAACCCGAGACAAGGGACCGCCTCCTGTCTATAGGCGTCTCGCAATTTAGCGCCGGGTCCTGCACCGGAGTAGGGGGCTATAAGCGGGAGCAAGACACTACAAACTACAACTGTAAAGATAATACAGCCCAGTTTGAGGTTGAAGATCACCGGAGCCCGGACGAAGTTTTGAGGAGTATATGCCTTTCCGGGTATCTTCCCAGTTTTTGTACTGCATGCTACCGGCAAGGACGCACAGGGGACAGATTTATGTCTTTAGCTAAAACCGGTGAAATACAAAATGTATGCCAGCCAAATGCTATTTTAACTTTTAAAGAATATCTCATGGATTACGCCTCGGAGGAGACCCAAAGAGTAGGAGAGCAAACAATTAATGACAACCTTAAGGAAATAACAAATGCCAAAATTCTTGCAACCACAGAGGCCAGACTTAAACGCATTGAAGAGGGAGAGCGAGACCTTTATTTTTAATACTTTACATCTTGACCCTTGGCATATACATGGCAAGGTATACTTTATTAAATTATAAAAAAGCGTAATCAGAAACCCCTCCCTGATCACGCTTTTTTATCTTATTGACAGGTCGACCCTGACAATGGTATAAATACGTGAGAAATGTGAATTTCGTAACTTAGATTCTTTTTAATTGGAAAAGTATTTTTTTGCATAATCAAGTTAAAAATTTCACGAAATAAGCTGCGCCAATAGGTTTAAGGAGGAGAGATTGGTGAAAACCCTTAGAGTTCCAGAGGCAACGGTAACACGTTTGTCTATTTATTCCCGATTTTTAGAACGTCTTGATAAAAATGGAGTTACAACGGTATCCTCAGGCGATATTGCGGAAGGTGTAGGAGTTAGCCCGGCCCAGGTAAGAAAGGACCTGGCCTACTTTGGGGAATTCGGCACCCGGGGTGTAGGTTACAATGTAAAAGATCTTATGAAATATACACTTAGGATTTTAGGATTAGATAAGTCTTGGTCCTTACTACTGGTGGGAGCCGGAAATTTAGGCTTTGCGTTATGCACCTACAAAGGATTTAATATACGTGGTTTTACCATTAAAGCCGTGTTTGATAATCACCCAACGAAAGTAGGTAAGCAAATTGGCGATTTGGAAGTACAGTCGTTAGATAGCTTTGAAAATATGGTTGAGAAGTATGACGCCAAAATTGGTATCATAGCAGTCCCGCCGAAGGCAGCTCAAGAAGTGGCTGACTTAATGGTTAAAACAGGGCTAAAGGCCATTTTAAACTTTGCCCCGGTGGCGTTAAATATCCCCGATAACGTAGAACTTCGAAATGTTGACCTTTCAGTTAAGTTAGAAATACTGACTTTTAATCTTGGGTTTCATGAAGCAGAAAATATTTAGTCCTAAATCCTTTTAAAGTGAGGAACTCTTTTTCGGAGAGTGGTTAATTATTTATTATATCGGAGTAATTGGAGCTGCCAAGTGCAGCGATGAGATAAAGAATATGGCCATCAGTGTGGGTGAGGAATTGGCTAACAATGAGGCAATAATATTGTGCGGGGGCCATGGCGGGGTTATGGAAGGAACGGCCATAGGCGCGGCCAGTCGCGGTGGAACAGTAATTGGCATATTACCCGGCCATGACCGCTGTGAAGGCAACAAATACCTAACTTATGTTTTACCTACCGGGCTAGGAGATGCCCGCAACGCCATAATTACCCGCTCCGCTGACGCGCTTATTGCTATATCCGGAGGAGCAGGAACATTATCTGAGATTGGTCTGGCACTTAAGATGGGGAAAACTGTTATCGGTCTTCGTACTTGGGGCATAAATCCTCCCACGCGTGAGCATTATCAGTTTGTCAGTGCTAACACCCCTTTAGAGGCTGTAAATCTAGCCCTAAAAGCTTGCATGTCGAGGAGTTGAAAATTTTTTATGTCGCCCCGGATTCTAAGCGTTCAGACTAAAAAACACTCACAGTTTATTGATATTACAGGAGACCTCACTAAAATGGTTTCCAATACGGGTATAAAAGAGGGTATATGTTATATTTATGTACCTCATACAACAGCTGCAATTACCATTAACGAAAATGCTGATCAAACGGTGCAAAGGGATATTATTAAGCAGCTAGAGGAATTAATACCATGGGAAAATAATTTTTTTAAACACACAGAAGGCAATTCTGCAGCTCATGCGAAAGCGTCACTACTGGGAAGCAACTGCTCCGTAATTATAAACGAAGGAAAACTGCTTTTGGGCACCTGGCAGGGAATTTATTTCTGTGAATTCGACGGGCCAAGGAACAGAAATGTTTATGTTAAAATAGCAAATATTTCATAGCATAATCCCTTGACACTTCTGTTTATTTTCGGTATAATAAATCTCGCGTTCGTAAGAACGGGATGTAGCGCAGCTTGGCTAGCGCGCTTGCCTTGGGAGCAAGAGGCCGGGGGTTCGAATCCCTCCATCCCGACCAAATTTCAAACAAGGCCCCATGGTCAAGCGGTTTAAGACACCGCCCTTTCACGGCGGTAACCCGGGTTCGAATCCCGGTGGGGTCACCATATATACGGAGGGGTTCCCGAGTGGCCAAAGGGAGCAGACTGTAAATCTGCCGGCTGTCGCCTTCGCAGGTTCGAATCCTGCCCCCTCCACCAATCGCTGGGGTGTAGCCAAGCGGTAAGGCACCGGGTTTTGGTCCCGGCATGCGCAGGTTCAAATCCTGCCACCTCAGCCAAAACCCCCGTGGAAAATTCCACGGGGGTTTTTTTGATTCCTATAAGCTGTAGTAAAGTACATAAAGCTAAGTACTAGGCCTGTCAACACCCGTCATTCTCTGGCGTTTCTTGATTCTACCGGCCTGCCCCATATCCCAGACCGGTCTATACCCTGATTCCGTGGTGCGCTGCTTACCGTAATTCTTTACCACTCCCTGTATTTTTCTTACCATAGAGTAATCCTCCCTTTTTAGTGGCCTTAACAATATTCTGCCTAGTATGAAAATATTTATTTTATGAAATATTTGCACATTTGCCAGCAGGATTTTATATGGAGACTGTAGAAAGCTTTGGTAAAGTAATCTATTGCAAAAGGAGGAAGCGCGCTTTGGCTGATGAAAAGAAAAAGAAGATCCCTAAGTTTAACTTCATTCTTGATGCTGATTCATGTATGGCATGTGCCGCTTGTGAATGGGAATGCGCTGACGATGCAGTATACGTTGACGACACTGTAAATTATGCTATTGACCTTAACAATTGCAAACGCTGCGGCCGTTGCTACAGGGCTTGCCCCGTAGACGCTATTTCCCGCATACCAAACCCTGAGTACCAGGCAGCCCAGGCTAACTAATTTAAAAAGAAGTTTTCCATTGCTTTCGGGCGTTACCCCGGAGGCTTTTTTTCTTGCTAAATTGCCTTGCAAATTGTTCCCTTTAGTGGTTTATTGACAAAGGTTATGAGGTATGCTAATATATTATTTGTCGCTGGTGACCACAGCTTGTGAGTATCGGTTGACGAACAGAATATGCGGCAGTGGCGGAATTGGCAGACGCGTAAGATTCAGGTTCTTATGAGCGCAATGCTCGTGGAGGTTCAAGTCCTCTCTGCCGCACCATTCAACCTCAAGGCATTGTCTTTGGGGTTTTTTTGCATCCCTTATATTCTTTGCACCCGATTTATGTCAAAACTCACATGAACCATATACACAAACTAGAATGAAAATTTATATCCACAAAAAAAACATTTGGGGTCGTACTTTGCGGTCAACCAATTTTTGACAGGATTTACAGGATTAATGGGATGCGCAATGAAGTTTTTCTGGCAATGGAATTTTTCTTTAAGAATAAGTTTTTAGTGTGTTTATAAATAAAACATTATTAAAGATAGATTTGCAATGACGAATAGAATTATCTACGCTCTCAAAGTAATGATCCTGCTCAAAAAAAAATCCTGCAAATCCTGTTAATCCTGTCAGAAAACGACCCTGAAGAAATAACCCAAATGTTTTCCCATAAGGAATACCCTATAAGATGTTTTCATATCAAAAAACTAAAACTCAAAGAACGCATGCAAAAATCCCATATATTCCGGGTATTTTCGTAAAAAAAAGGTCCAGCTTGCGCTGGACGGGGAGAGATAGAACTCACCAAAGCGGAGTATTTATATTTTTGCCGAATTTGCCCTAAATATACATCAGGACAAGAATTGCTGTTCACCTATAATCTTTTAACATTTGTGTTATACTTTCCTTAGCTAGAAAAATATAAATATAACTTTTTTGGAGGTGCTGCTTTCATGCGTAACTTCGCCCAAAAAATGATGCTGGCAGGTATTGGTGCATTTGCCCTGACTAGAGAGAAAGCGGAGCAAGTAGTTAATGAGATGGTGAAAAAAGGCCAAGTACAGGGAGAAGACGCCGAGTCATTTTTAGATGACCTGATGGAACGAGGCGAGCAAGAAAGAAATGTACTGAAAAAGACCATCCGCACCGAATTTGACAGGATAAAGAATGATATGAACTTGATCACCAAGAAGGAGCTGGAAGAAATATCGGAAAGAATTTCTCAGCTAGAAAAAAGGCTCTCGTCAGAAGCTCACAAGGACCGTACTAATTAAGTAAAAGGAAAATCGTACAATTATTGGCATATTTTAAGGACATCCCTAATTATAACTAGTATTGATAGATAAATGGGGAGGTCCTTTAAATGTTTAAAAAACTTATACCCACTTTACTGGCAGTAACACTCGCTTTTTCTTTACCGGCAGCAGCCCTGGCCGGCAACAAATTGGAGGCAAATAATGCAGACCGCATAGTTATTATTATTATTGACGGACTACTGCAAAAACACCTGCACTCGTCACAAGCCCCCAACATTACCAACCTATACCAAAGTGGAACGTCTGTGCAAAAAGTTATTAATGTACCGGAAAACCTCTCCGGCGCAGTTTCCCTAATACTTACAGGTGAAAGAAATCCCGGAGAGAGTGCGTTAGCCGGTTTTTACGCAACCATGCAAAAAAACGGCGTTACAACTGCTGTAATCGACGGCACGGGTGGTAAAATAGCCTCTTTATCCCGGGGTGCTTCTGTTGTCAAAGACGGGCCGTTCCAATCAGGAGGCAAAGGGATTATAGAGACAGCGTTAGGAGAAATTAATTCCTCCGAGGATATATTCTGTTTAATTGTTTTGCCTGGACCAACTGCAGACAATCAATCCCAAAGCGCTCCCCCACTCTCTCTCTTAGACAACCAGGTAGGTCTATTATTATACCACTTAAGAGACAATGATATGGCCGGTGATACTTGCCTGGCCATTACCGGATCGACCGTCGACCCCCCCGCAGCACTGCAGGGAAAAGGGATTAGGGACAGTATTAATGTGCCCGCAGCCTCTTTGGCAGATGTTTTTGCCACCCTAAAATACGTAAGCGACCAAAGACCGCCGGAGACAGGCATGGTTTTTTACGAAGCTATAGACCCCGTTCCGGCAGGCAGCTTTTCGCGTAATAATTTATTGGAACAGCGGATAAAGGAATTATCACAAGCATATGCACAAGCCTCCGCAGCACTGGAAGCAATGGAAAAGGAGCAAACAGAAGTAAAGCAACAGCAATCGCGGCTGGACGCGGATAAAGCACAGTACACAAAAGTAATCGAAAAACAACAGAGTGCGATTAACAGCCTGGAGCTAAAAATAAAAATATTCAAGATTGTCGGATACTTTCTTTTTGTAGTTTTTATTATAATTTTGTACGCGGAATACCGTTTCCTCAAGAAACGTTTCTTGTTTTTCACCTAAGTAATTACTGTCATATGTTCAGCAATTTTTCCGCCCATAAGAAGGAGTTTTATTATTTCCGTCGAAGATCACTTGATGTGGAAGTTTTTTTATCTCACGGGTTTCCAAATTTTAATTAAAGATCTTATAAATTTATTTAGAAGAAGGATTTTTATTTAGAGATGTAGAAAACGTATGATGTGAATTATACTAATATTTCGTCAATTTTAGTTGAACCGTAAATGAATACGGTACTGACAGTACAACCAGTCGTTGAATTTGACAGGAGTGGTAATATGAAACTGGCAATTTCAGGTAAAGGCGGCGTGGGAAAGACAACCATAGCATCAGCTTTAATTAAAGTTTTTGCTGCAAAGCGTTCAGCTGTCTACGCTATCGATGCTGATCCTGACGCGTGCCTGGCATCTGGCATTGGAATTCCTGATCAAGAAGCCCAAAGCATTAAACCGGTGGTGGATATGAGGGATTTAATCCGCAGCAAAAGCGGAGGCGGTGCCTTTTATGTCCTTAACCCCAAACTGGACGATTCAGTAGAAGAATACTGTTACCAGCACGGCAATGTATGGTTCCTCCGCATGGGAGACGTAAAAAAAGGTGGTTCCGAATGCTATTGCCGGGAAAATACATTCTTACACGCTCTCATATCTTCTTTGCTTTTAGATAAGGGCGAGGTTGTAGTGATGGATATGGGAGCGGGAATAGAACATCTAACCAGGGGAACCGCAAAAGGAGTGGACATGATGTTAGTGGTGGTTGAGCCCACTAAAAATAGCATCAATACCGCCCACCGCGTACAGGAAATGGCCGGTGACCTGGGAATAAGAAATGTTAAAATCATTGCCAATAAAATAGCATCTGATAAACAAAAACAATTTATTGCAAAAAGTTTCCCGGACGGAGACGTCTTGGGATTTATACCATTTAATGACATCCTTTGGGCAAACGCAATGGAGTCACCAGACAAAGTGGAGTCAGGGAGAGAATTGTTGGATCAGATCGAAAATGTTTGCCAAAAGATTGAAAAGAAGGTAGGTGATTTAGGACAAAATTAGTAGCACTTTTGCTACCCTCCAGGTTATGGCTAGGGGGAAGCCAAACTTGCGAGTAAACTAATCCATGTTAACTATTTTAGTTAGCTAATCATGTAGGCAACTCTTGAATTAAGGAGGTTGAAGTTAATGCCAAGGTTTAGAGATGTAAACCATACCTGCCGGCCTTCGGATGCACCTCGGGTAATTGATCCGAAGTCTATAAAGCGTTCTATTGACCCGGCAGTACTTGAAATGGTCGACATAGCACAGGAAAAAGGTATAATTACAGCTTTTGACCGTGCCGTTGCGCAGCAGCCCCAGTGTCAATTTGGTTATAAAGGTCTTTGTTGCCGCTTCTGTATGATGGGACCGTGCCGCATTAAATCCGACGAGGGACCTGCCAGCAGAGGTATTTGCGGGGCTTCGTCGTGGACCATTGCTGCCCGTCATACAGGCCTTATGCTCCTGACCGGCGCCGCTTCCCACAGTGAGCACGCCAGTCATATGGCTCACACCCTGCTGGAAGCAGCAGAAGGACATGCACCCGACTACGGGGTTAAAGACCCGGAGAAATTACGTGCGGTATGTGAGCGCGTTGGCATAGAAACAGAAGGCAAAGAAGAAATGGCACTGGCCAAGGAATTAGCTGAAGCAGCGCTGGCCGATTATAGCCGGCTTAACGGATTCGGAGAATCTACCTGGGTTAACACCACGGTTACTCCGGATCGCATCGAAAAATTCCGCAGCCACGATGTAATGCCCAGTGGTGTTTATAATGTGATTTCTCAGCTGGTAACCCAAGCCCACGTCGGCATGGATAACGATCCCGTAAACATTATCTTTGCCGCTGTTCGGGTAGCTCTGGCTGACTATGTTGGAATGCACGTAGGAACTGACCTCTCCGATGTTATCTTCGGGACGCCTACTCCGGTAGTAAGCGAAGCAAACATGGGCGTTATTGATGAAAAAAAGGTTAACTTCGTACTGCACGGCCACAACCCCATCCTCAGCGAAATTATCGTGCAGGCAGCACAAGAAATGGAAGATGAAGCTAAGGCTGCCGGCGCTGACGGTATAAACCTGATGGGTATCTGCTGTACCGGTAACGAAGTTCTAATGCGCCAGGGAGTACCTCTGGTAACTTCCTTTGCTTCGCAGGAATATGCACTGGCCACCGGAGCCATTGATGCCATGTGTGTAGACGTGCAGTGCATTATGCCCTCGATAAGGACAGTGGCTGAATGTTTCCATACCCGGATCATCACCACCACTCCGATCGTAAAGATACCGGGGGCATATCATATTGACTTCCAGACCGAAAAGGCATTGGCTAACGCAAAGCAAGCCATTCAAATTGCCATTGATGCATTTAAGGATAGAGATAACACTAAGGTACACATTCCTACCCTTACTAATAAAGTGGTTGCCGGTTGGAGTAAGGAAGCTCTGTACGAAGTATTTAAGTCTGTTAACCCGGACAATCCGGTTAAGGTGCTCACCGACGCCATTCAAAGCGGCGAGCTAAAGGGTGTTACCGTATTTGCAGGCTGTAACAACCTAAAAAGGCCTCAAGATGATAGCCACCTGGAAACCATCAAAGAGTGCCTTAAAAACGATGTATTTGTAATCGGGACCGGCTGTTCTATGCAGGCTTGTGCTAAGATGGGCCTACTTACACCGGAAGCAGTGCAAGAATTTGGCGGAGAAGGGCTAAAGAGTTTCCTGGCCCGCATAGGCGAAAATGCTAACCTGAGCACCGGTCTGCCGGCTGTATTCCACATGGGTTCATGTGTAGATAACACCAGATGTTCAGACCTGTTAATGGATATGGCTAAAGAAATGAACGTTCCCACTCCCAAGGTTCCCTTCGTAGCATCTGCTCCGGAAGCAATGAGCGGTAAGGCTGTGGCCATTGGCTCATGGTTCCTGGCTATGGGCTGCCCCGTACACGTAGGTGCCATGCCTCCTGTAGAGGGCAGTGACCTCATTTACAGCATCCTGACTCAGGTTGCAGGTGACGTTTTCGGCGGCTACTTCATGTTTGAAATGGATCCGGCAGAATCTGCTAAGAAGATTCTAAGCGCTCTCGAATACCGCGGTTGGAAATTGGGCGTACACAAGAATACTGCCGAGAACAACGAAAGCGAACTCTGTCAGGGTTATTAATAGACCGGGTCGAAAGGAGGAGTCCTAATGTCTTTTGATCAACTATTTGAAGGCGCTATTGAGCCGGGTCAAGAGCCCAAGCCGCTCTTTAAAGAAGCGTACGAAGGCGCCATTACTGCATGCAGCTATGCAGAAATACTTTTAAACCAGGCTATCCGCGAATACGGTGAAGATCAGCCGGTAGGATATCCTGATACAGCTTATTACCTGCCTGTAATCCGCTGCTTAAGCGGTGAAGAAATTAAAACCTTAGGCGACATGGTACCGGTACTAAACCGTGCCCGTCACGCCATAAAAGAAGAAAAAACATTCGAAAATGCTCGTATCTGGGGTGAGTCCACGTGGTACGCAGCTGATATTATCGAAGCAGTGCGCTACTTAAAAGACAGCGCAGAAAACCCGCTGCACACAGCACCCTGGACCGGATTCATCGGTGACCCGGTGGTCCGTCAATACGGTATCAAGATGGTGGACTGGACTATCCCCGGTGAGGCTGTAATTTTAGGCCGCGCCAAGGATGCCGAGTCAGCCAAGAAAATAGTTAACGACCTGATGGGCAAGGGTCTCATGCTCTTCCTCTGTGATGAGATTATTGAGCAGCTGATGGAAGTTAACGTCAAACTGGGCGTTGACTATATTGCTTACCCGCTGGGTAACTTTACCCAGGTGGTACACGCTGCTAACTACGCTCTGCGTGCCGGCATGATGTTCGGCGGCATCGCCCCTGGTGACAGGGACGCCCAGCGTGCATACCAGCGCCGCAGCGTACTGGCATTTATCATGTATCTTGGCGAGCACGATATGGTCAAGACCGCTGCCGCCATGGGTGCCATTAACGTAGGCTTCCCGGTGATCACCGATCAGGAACTGCCGGAAGACAAGCAGATTCCGGACTGGTTTGTTTCCGAGCCGGACTACGATAAGATTGTACAGAAAGCCCTGGAAACCAGAGGCATTAAGATTACTGCAATCGACATTGATGTACCCATCACCATCGGCCCTGCCTTTGAGGGTGAGAGTATCCGCAAAAAAGATATGTACGTTGAATTCGGCGGCACCAAGACGCCTGGCTTTGAGCTGGTACGTTCAGCTGCTGAAAATGAAGTGGAAGACGGTAAGGTGGAGCTCATCGGTCCTGATATTGATACTGTGGAAGCAGGATCACGCATGCCGCTGGGTGTGGTGGTTGACGTATACGGCAAGAAGTTCGAGGAGGACTTTGAGCCTGTTTTAGAGCGCCAACTACACTACTTCACCAACTACGGTGAAGGTACCTGGCACGTGGCTCAGCGTGACATTATGTGGATACGTTTCAGTAAGGATGCCTTTGAGAAAGGCTTCCGCCTGAAGCATCTGGGTGATATTCTGTACGCCAAGTTGAAGGCTGAGTTCTCCGCTATTATAGACAGGGTTCAGATAACTTTATATTCAGATGAAGAGAAAGTAAAGGAAATGCGGGAAGTTGCCCGGGGTTACTACCAGAAGCGGGATGACCGCTTAAAAGAGCTTAATGACGAGAGCATAGATACCTTCTATTCTTGTACTTTATGCCAGTCATTTGCTCCCACCCACGTATGCGTTATCGCGCCTGAGCGCGTGGGGCTGTGCGGTGCGGTTAGCTGGCTGGATGCCAAAGCGGCCTATGAGATTAACCCGCACGGCAATAACAAGCCTATTCCCAAGGAAGGCGTAATTGATGATGTTAAAGGGCAATGGGAATCCTTTAACGAGTTTACTTTCAATAATTCACAACGCAGCATTTCCAATGTAAACTTCTATACCATCATGGAATATCCCATGACTTCCTGCGGGTGCTTTGAGTGTATACTGTGCATGGTCCCCGAGTGTAACGGCTTTATGGTGGTTAACCGCGAGCACAGCGGCATGACCCCGTCAGGGATGAGCTTTAGCACCCTAGCCGGAACCATCGGCGGCGGTGCCCAGATGCCTGGCTTTATGGGTATTGGTAAATCGTACATGGGCTCGCCCAAGTTTGTACCGGCTGACGGTGGACTGGCACGCCTGGTATGGATGCCTAAGGCCCTTAAGGAAGAGCTTCGCGGCATACTGGAAGAAGCAGCTGAAAATGCCGGTATGGGCAAAGATTTCGTCGATAAGATTGCCGATGAGTCTATTGGCACCAGCGGTGAGGAGATAATGTCCTTCCTGGAGGAAAAAGGTCACCCGGCATTAACTATGGATCCTTTAATGTAATTAATGTAAAAGAGTTAAATTAGATAATATAATGCCTTACCGGAACCCAAATGGGTTCCGGTAGAGCATGCTCTTTGCTGCAATAATTGATTGAAGAAAGGAGTAGGGAGTATGGGTTTGACAGGTTTAGCAATTTTCAAGCAATTACCAAAGACAAACTGTAAAGAATGTGGTCATCCAACTTGTTTGGCTTTTGCCATGGCTTTAGCAAGCGGTAAGGCAAGTTTGGAGAGCTGCCCGCACGTATCTGACGAAGCAAAAGAAGCCCTGGATTCCGCATCGGCTCCGCCCATTGCCAGCGTTAAAATTGGCACAGGTGATAATGAACTTACCATCGGGGGCGAGACGGTACTGTTCCGTCATGAAAAGCGTTTTGAAAATATGACCGGCATTGCCATCTGCGTATCCGACAATGAAGATGTGGCTGCCAAAGTTGAGGATGTAAACAAGTTGGTTTTTGACCGCGTTGGTCAAACTCACAATGTAAACCTGGTGGCAGTTAAAAACGATTCCGGTGATGCAGGCAAGTTTGCCGAAGCGGTTAAGGCTGCTCAAGACAAGTCTAATTTTCCACTTATGTTAATCACAGAGGACCCGGCAGCTGCCGAAAAAGCACTGGAGGTTTGCGCTTCCGGCAAGCCTATGCTTTACGGGGCAACCAGTGATAACTATGAGGCCATGACAGAGCTGGCCAAGAAGAATGAAGTAGTACTTGGCGTAAGAGGTAATGACCTCAACAGCTTAGCCGATCTGGTGGAAAAGATTCAAGAACTCGGCTATAAGCAGCTGGTTATTGATTCCGGCAGCCGTGAATTAAATAAAGTTCTGGCTGACCAAACCCAAATGCGCCGCCAGGCACTGCGTAAGTTCCGTCCTTTCGGCTACCCCACGATGACGGTAGTTGAAAATGATGATCCTATCCAGGCAGTAGCTGATGCAAGCGTTTATATTGGTAAATACTCCGGTATCGTTGTTTACCCTTCAGCGGACCCGGCCGAGATTCTGCCGCTCGTTACTCTGCGCCTAAACATTTACACAGACCCGCAGAAGCCTATTGCCGTGGAGTCTAAAGTCCATGAAGTTGGTACCCCGGACGAGAATTCTCCTGTATTTGTTACCACCAACTTCTCTCTCAGTTACTTCTGCGTGGAAGGTGATGTAGAGGCAGGCAGAATATCTGGTTATATTCTACCTGTGGATACTGATGGCATTTCTGTTCTGACCGGATGGGCAGCAGGAAAATTCACACCTGAAAAGATTACTGATATGTTAAAAGAGACCGGCATGGCCGATAAAGTTAACCATAACACCGTCATTATCCCCGGTGGTGTTGCAGTTCTAAGCGGTAAGCTGGAAGAGATTAGCGGCTGGAAAGTAATGGTGGGACCGCGCGAGTCCACAGGTATTCCCAGCTTTATGAAGCAGCGCTGGAATGCCTAACGGCATGAAGTAACGGTAAAGAATCTTATCGTACCCTGTTCCGATAAATACTAAAGTCAATGCAATATTCATAGGAAGGAAGTGGCCATATGGCATTTCACATCGCAATAGCCGGAAAAGGAGGTACGGGGAAAACTACCCTTGCTTCATTAATCATCAGGCAGCTGATTAAACATGGCAAGAAGCCTATTCTGGCCGTTGATGCAGATGCTAATGCTAATTTAAATGAAGCAATGGGTCTCGATATAGAGGATTCCATTTCAGAGCTTCTGGCAAGTTTGTATAATGCAACGGACTCCATTCCGGCCGGTATGACAAAAGATCAGTACATGCAGTACCGTATACACCAGTCTCTGTCCGAAGGGGATAATGTAGACCTCATGGTTATGGGGGGACCCGAGGGTGCCGGCTGTTACTGCTTTGCAAATAATTTGCTGCGCGGTTACATGGCGGAGCTCGCCGAAAATTATCCTTACCTGGTAATGGACAACGAGGCCGGACTCGAACATCTGAGCCGCCGTACCACTCAAAATGTGGACTGCCTCTTTGTTACCAGCGACGCCAGCGCCCGGGGGATTAGGTCCGCCGGACGCGTAAAACAACTGGTGGATTCATTGAAGTTAGACATTAAGCAACTGTACTTGATAGTCACCAAGGTTGAAAAAGATACCCTCGATTCGCTAATGCCGGAAATTGAGAAAACTGGATTAGAATTGGCAGGAACTATTCCCCTGGACAGCGATGTTTACGAATACGACCTGCACAGCAAGCCGTTGTTTGACTTGCCGGATGACTCAGCCGTAGTAAAGGCCGTTACACAGATCTTGCAAAAGTCGGAAATTATTTAAGGAGTGTGCTAAAAAAATATCCTTAATTTAGTTTCCTTTTATGCAAGAAGATTTACACCTGAGCGAAAGGAGCGGAACAAATGGCTGTTAATATAGTAAAGGAAAAATGGACCAGCAAAGTTGGCGAAGTGGTCCTTGGTACTGAGAATACCGTAACAATTGGCGGCGAAAGCACATTGCCATTTCTACACTTTGAAGGCGCAATTCCCCATCGGCCTGTTATGGCCCTTGAAGTATGGGATATGGAACCGGCTGAATGGCCTGAGCCTGTAAAAGAACCGTTTGCCGGTGTTATGTCGGACCCGGTTGCCTGGGCTAAGAAAAATGTTGAATACGGTGCAGACATTATTGCACTGCGCTTACAAAGTGCAAATCCTGATTATGAAGATGCCACACCCGAACAATGTGCCGAGACGGCCAAAGCAGTTGCAGAGGCAGTTAATGTACCTCTTATCATACTCGGATGCGGTGCAGAAGAAAAAGACGCAGAAATTCTTCCCGTAGTGGGCGAGGCCCTTTCCGGCAAGAACTGTTTGATCGGCCCGGCTACTGAAAATAACTACAAAACACTTACTGCTACCTGCCTGGTTCACGGACACAGCATTATTGCTTCCAGCCCGCTGGACATTAACCTGGCCAAGCAGCTTAACATTTTGATCACTGAAATGAACCTGCCACCCAACAAGATTGTCATTGACCCGCTGGTTGGTGCACTGGGGTACGGTATTGAGTATTGTTACTCCATCATGGAGCGTTCCCGTCTGGGTGCTTTGATGGGGGATAAGATGCTGTCCATGCCCATTTTCTGTAACGTTGGCCAGGAAGCATGGAAAGCCAAAGAGGCCAAGGCAGAGGATATGCCTGAATGGGGTGAGCAGAAAAAGCGTGCCATCCTGTGGGAAGTAATTACTTCTACTGCCATGGCACAGTCGGGCGGTGCACTGTTTATACTCAGACACCCCGAATCGGTGAAACAGCTTCAGACCCACTTTGATAAGCTGATGCAAAGCAACGAATATTAGAAATAGGGGGAGGTTACAATATGATCCTTATTGGTGAGCGTATTAACGGCATGTTTACGGATATTCGGGATGCCATCCTTAGTAAAGATCCCGGGCCAATAAAAATGCATGCTCAAAAACAATACGAGGCAGGGGCACGTTACCTTGATGTTAACACCGGTCCCACCGTGGACCCCAAAGATCAGCCTGAGGTAATGGAATGGCTGGTTAAAGTTACTCAAGAGGATTGCCCTCTGCCGTGTTGCATTGACTCCACCAACCCTAAGGCCATTGAGGCAGGCCTGGCGGTTCATAAGGGAAAAGCCATGATCAATTCCACTACCGCTGACCAGTTCAAAATGGACCTATACATTCCGTTGGCTGCTAAATACAATGCTGCAATAATAGGGCTGACCATGAATGATAAGGGTGTTCCTAAGAGTGCCGCTGACCGTGTTGCACTGGCCATGGAAATTGTTGTAAATTGCGACATGAACGGTGTTCCCACTGATGACCTCTTCTTAGATCCGCTGATGCTCCCTTGTAATGTGGCCCAAGAGCACGGCGTAGAGGTTCTGGAAACCCTGCGTCAAGTAAAAACTCTGGCCGACCCGGCGCCAAAAACAACTATGGGACTGAGCAACTCTTCCCAGGGGTGCGCTAACCGTCACTTAATTAACAGGACATTTCTCATTATGAGCATGGCCTGTGGACTTGATTCCGCCATTGCCGATGTTTACGATACCCAGATGGTGGAGGAAGTTTCAGCAGCCCGGGTTCTGATGAACCAGGACATTTACTGCGACTCTTTTGTCAAAACGTACCTGCAAAGATAATTTTTTTCTAAAGGGCAGAATTCCTAAAAGGGGGTTCCTGCCCTTTTTTTACATAATCGTAACGATTTTATCAAATCATTGTTAACCTTTTTCACCATTTTTCACGGGTGTTCAGAGGAATTGACAGCCCCATAGAGAAATATTATACTAGGAACAAGATGTGGGTATCCCGGCTCAATTTCAAGCAATGCAGTACCTGGCAAAATTTCTTAAGTTTATAAAGGCGCCATTAATAAGGTTAACCTCAGGCTGGTAAACGTTTCTTAATGACCACAGGACAGTTCATCGGTTAAAAAAACCGAAAGTTTAATTTTTTTCTAATTGTTTTATATGTAACACCTTTCACATCAGTTTTTAAAATATTTAAGTCGGGATTCCATTGAGTTATCGTTGACCAGTTAGCTAAGCGGTTACCTTCTTGGCCGGGGGCTTTATAACCTAATTTATTCCCCCCAATAGCCAAATCTAGGAGGACGGATGTGATGCTTAAATGAGTACCACTAAACCTGACAAAATCGGTGCTGTTCTGGTAGTTGGTGCTGGTATTGCCGGCATACAGGCATCCCTCGACCTGGCCGACTCAGGTTACTATGTATACCTGGTTGATAAATCACCGGCCATCGGTGGAACTATGCCTATGCTCGACAAAACTTTCCCGACCAACGACTGTTCCATGTGTATTTTGTCTCCCAAGTTGGTGGAGTGTGGCCGTCACTTGAATGTTGAGACTCTCAACTGTGCCGAATTGGTAGACCTTGACGGAGAGCCCGGTAATTTCAAGGCTACCATTAAAAAGAACGCCCGGCTGGTTGATCCGGACAAATGTACCGGCTGTGGTTCTTGTTCAGAAGAGTGTCCTGTTAAAGTTGACGACGAGTTTGACCAAAAGCTGGGCAAGCGTAAAGCCATTTATAAGCTTTATGCTCAGGCATACCCCAACGCATATGCAATTGACAAGTCCAGGTGCCTTAAGGTTAAAAAGCCTAAAGCCTGCGGTAAATGTTTAGAAGTCTGCCAGGCAAACGCTATTAACCACGACATGCAGGATGAAACCGTTGAAGTAGAAGTGGGTTCTGTTATTTTGAGCCCGGGTTTTGAAAAGTTTGATGCCAGTAAGCTGGATTATTACGGCTACGGCAAAGTTCCTAATGTACTTACCAGTCTAGAATTTGAGCGCATCCTAAGTGCCTCCGGCCCCTTTGGAGGACACCTACAGCGGCCTTCCGACGGCAAAGAGCCCAAAAAGGTTGCCTGGCTGCAATGTGTAGGTTCCCGTAACTGCCGTGAAGACCACGGATATTGTTCGTCCGTATGTTGCATGTATGCCATTAAAGAAGCTGTGATTGCCAAGGAGCACTGCGAGTATCCCTTAGATACATCCATCTTCTACATGGACATGCGCACCTACGGTAAAGACTTCGAAAAGTATTACGAAAAAGCTAAAAACGAGCAGGGCGTAAATTTCGTAAGGTCCCGTATATTTGATGTAAAACCAAAACAGGACGACAGCGGAGACCTCATTATTCGCTACGCCGCAGAAGACGGTAACGTCAAAACGGAAGAGTTTGACATGGTAGTTCTTTCTGTAGGCTTAGAGCCACCAAAAGAATTTACTGAAATGGCTGGAAAGCTTGGCCTGGAATTAAATAACTTTAACTTCTGCGAGCCAGAGCAGCTCACCGGTGTAGGAACCAGTAAACCCGGTGTATACGTTGCAGGTGCCTTTAGCGGGCCCCGGGATATCCCCGAAACTGTTATACAGGCCAGTGCTGCTGCTGCCAATTCCGGTGCCATCCTGGCGGATGCCCGCGGGACAAGAACTAAGGAAAAACAGTTCCCACCGGAGACAGATGTTGCAGGTGAAGTTATCCGCACCGGCGTGTTTATCTGCCACTGCGGTATCAATATCGGCAGCGTAGTCAATGTTCCCGGTGTTGTTGAATATGCCAAGACACTGCCTGGCGTTGCCTACGCAGACGAAAAATTATATGCATGCTCACAAGACACATCGGCTCAAATTACCGAAGCCATTAAAGAATACAACCTTAACCGCGTTGTTGTAGCTTCCTGTAGTCCCAGGACACACGAGCCTATGTTCCAGGAAACACTGCGAGAGGCTGGCCTGAACCCCAACTTATTTGAAATGGCAAACATTCGGGACCAGTGTTCATGGGTACACATGAATGAGCCTGAGAAGGCAACGGAAAAAGCAAAGGACCTCGTAAAGATGGCGGTCAGCAAAGCCGGCTTATTGGAGCCCATCCAAGGCTCCGAACTGGAAATGAACCACGATGTACTGGTAATCGGTGGCGGCGTTTCCGGTATGACTAATGCCCTAAACTTAGCTGAACAAGGATACAAGGTAAGCTTAGTAGAAAAAGAAGATAAGCTTGGTGGTACCGCTAATCGCATCCGTTACGGTATGAGAGGCGAAGATGTACAGGCCTTTGTGGGCGATTTGGTTAAGCAGGTAAATGCTAACCCGTCAATTACCGTATTCACAGGTTCAGGTATTGCGAGTGCAACAGGCTTTGTGGGCAACTTCACTACCCAATTAACTAACGGTCAGGAAATTCAGCACGGTGTTACCGTAATAGCTACCGGGGCAGACGAATATAAGCCCAACGAATACCTTTACGGTCAAAATGACAGGGTGATGACCCTGCTGGAACTGGAAGGTGCCTTTGACGACGGAGACGCCAAAGTTGCTGAGGCTAAAAACTTTGCCTTTATCCAATGTGTAGGCTCCCGTGATAGCGAACGCCCTTACTGCAGCCGCATTTGCTGCACCAAATCCATTAAGTTGGCCTTAAAAGTAAAAGACAAGCATCCCGATGCCAACGTATATATCCTTTATCGTGATATTAGGACTTACAGCTTCTTTGAAGAGATGTACCGTGAAGCCCGAAACAAGGGTGTAATCTTTATCCGGTATTCAGAAGATAACAAGCCGGTAGTTGAACCGGGTGATAACACTGTTAAGGTAACCACAACCGATCATGTTTTGGGAGTACCCATTGTCATTGAGGCTGACGTACTCGGCCTCGCTGCTGCCATAGTTGCTCCGGAAGAAAACAACAGCAAGCTGAGCCAATTCTATAAGGTACCACTTAACCAAGAAGGTTTCTTCCTGGAAGCACACCTTAAGTTACGTCCGGTTGATTTCGGTACCGATGGAGTATTCATGGCGGGTTTAGCCCACGGACCTAAAAACCTGGAAGAAAATATTTCCCAGGCCAAAGCTGCTGCCGGTAGGGCATGTACCGTACTGGCTAACGAAACCATTTCTGTTGAAGGTAAATGCGCATCGGTTAATAAACGTTTGTGCGCAGGCTGCGGTGCATGTGAGTCTGTGTGCCCGGCACAAGCAATCTCTATTGATGAAGAAGAAAAAGTAGCTGTAGTCAATGAAGCTCTGTGCAAGGGTTGCGGTGCATGTGCATCTTCTTGTCGGCCTGGAGCGCTGAACGTCAAGGGTTGCACCAACGAACAAATCGTAGCCATGATAAATGCGCTGTAGCAACTGGGGAGGGAAATGAATAATGGAAAGGGACCCGAAGATTGTAGCGTTCCTATGCAACTGGTGTAGTTATGCCGGTGCTGACCTGGCGGGTGTGGGCAGGATGCAATACCCCACCAACGTACGGGTTGTCCGTGTACCGTGCTCCGGCAGAATTAACCCTTTATTTATAATTAATGCTTTACGTAACGGCGTTGATGGCATTCTTACCTCCGGGTGACACCCCGGCGACTGCCACTATGTTAGTGGCAACCTGGTAGCACGGAGGAAATTTGCCATGCTTAAGAGCCTCTTGGAATATATGGGGGTTGACGAAGGCCGTGTTAACTTCTCTTGGGTTTCGGCTTCTGAAGGCGGTCGTTTCGCTGAGTTAGTTGGTGAAGTAACAGAAAAAGTAAAGCAACTGGGGCCCAATGAGGGCTTAATTGACAAGAAAGCGGGGTGTTGCGGATGTCAGGAATAGTAAATGCGGTTCAAGATGCGGCAAAGAAATTATTGACAGAAAACAAAGTCGATGTAGTAATTGGCTTTGCTGAAGGCAGCCAGCCTCTCCGCAGTACTCCCGCCTTCATCCGCAAGCCGGAAGAAGCGGAGAAATTAACATGGAATTGTACCTGTGAAAACAACCTGGCTAACTACCTGCGTAAAAAGGAACAAAAAATAGGGGTAGTAGTAAAGGGATGTGACTCCAGGTCAATCGTAGCTTTAATGAAGGAAAACCAGATTAACAGGGATAACCTTTATATTATCGGTGTTCCCTGCAGTGGTATGATAGATAGAAAACAGGTTGCTGACCTGTTTGAAGGCAAAGAAATCATTGCAGCAGAGTGTAAAGAGGACTCTTTAGTACTCAAGGGACATGATTTTGAGAAAACCGTTAACATCGCCGATGTTCTCCACCGTTCATGTGCTGCTTGCACTCATAAAAATCCGGTGATATACGACGAGATGGTAACAGAAGCTGTTACCGAGCAAAAAGAAGACTTTGCTGATATCGAAGCATTTGAAGCAAAACCCATCGCCGAAAGGCGCGCATATCTAGCGCAAGAGCTTAGCAAGTGTATTCGCTGCTATGCTTGTAGAAATGCCTGTCCCATGTGTTACTGCGAACAGTGTTTTGTGGACTGCTCCACTCCTGAATGGGTAGGCAAGAGCGCTTCTGACATTCAAGATAACATGCTATTCCAGGCTGTTCGGGTATTTCACGGTGCCGGCCGCTGCACTGACTGTGGTGCTTGCGAGCGTGCCTGTCCCATGGGTATTGACCTGCGCATCTTGACACGCAAGCTGGTCAAAGACGCTAAGGAACTATTTGATGCCGAGGCAGGCGTTAACATGGAAGATAAGCCGGCTCTCTCCACCTTTGAGTCCGACGACCCACAACCTTTTTTGGTGAAGGAATGAGGTGAAATATATGATAATTACTAAGCAAGATATCCCGAACTTCCTGGACAGCCTGAAGAACAATTACCAAGTATTTGCACCGGTTAAGCAAGACAATTATACAATGTTCAAAGCAATCACTTCCGGTTCAGATGCAACGCTTGATTACAGTAATTCTAAGATTCCCCCTAAAGGGATTCTGTTCCCGCAAACCGAAGAACTGTTCTCCTATAAAGTGGACAAACAGGGTGCACACCTGGAAGAAAAAATTGACAGCGGGCAAAAGGTCATTTTCGGCATCCGCCCCTGTGATGCCAAGAGCATTGCCCTTTTGGATAATGTTTTTAACAATGATAAGTACGAGGACCCCTATTACCTCACCAGGCGGGAGAATACCGTACTGGTAGGGATAGGATGTAGTCAGCCGCAAAACACTTGCTTCTGTACATCTGTTGAGGGCGGTCCTTTTGATACCACTAACTTAGACCTGCTTTTAGTAGACATCGGAGATAAATACGTGGTAGAAGTCCTTACCGACAAAGGCAAAAAAGTTTTGACCTCGGCAGCAGCCTCCGATGCCTCTGAGGCTGACAAGCAAGCAGCAGCTAAAACCAAGGAAGGTGCAGCAGTTGTATCCAATGTTAACATTGACGGCCTAAAGCAAAAGCTAGACAGCAATTTCTACGACGAAATTTGGGATTCTATTTCTGAGAAATGCATAGGCTGTGCTGCATGCACTTACTCCTGCCCCACCTGTCATTGTTTTGACATCGTAGATGAAGCAAAAGATTGCGATGGATGCCGCGTACGTAATTGGGATTCCTGTATGTTCCCACAGTTTACAATACACGGTTCCGGTCACAACCCGCGGCCCAGCGGTAAAGAGCGTTTCCGCAACCGCGTTATGCATAAATTCAAGTATTTCATAGATGTAAATAACGCCACGGCTTGTGTAGGTTGTGGCAGATGCATTCAAAACTGCCCTGTAAATCTGGACATCCGGGAAGTATTGGCGGATATTCAGGGTTCGGAAGCGAGGTCGGTTAGCTAATGAATAATCCTTATCTGCCGCTACCAATGAAGCTGGTTAAGAACTTTACAGAGACCGAGGATAAATTAATTCATACCTTTACCCTGGAGTTTCAAAGCGAGGAAGACGAAAAAAGTTTTGCCTATACACCCGGACAATTTGCAGAGCTATGTGTCTTTGGTAAAGGTGAGGCTCCCTTTGGTATTGCTTCGTCCCCGACTGAAAAAGGCCAACTGAAATTTTCCGTGGCCAAGGTGGGGGTAGTATCCACCGCACTGCATCTTATAGAAGAAGGCGCTACCGTAGGAGTGCGCGGTCCTCTGGGAAATAGTTTTCCGATGGAAGATTTGAAAGGCAAGAATCTGGTGGTTATCGGCGGTGGTTTTGCTTTCACCACACTGCGTGCACTGTCAACGTACATCTTGCACCCCGATAACCGTGCAGATTTTGGCGACTTGACGGTAATCTACGGTGCCAGAAACCCCGGTTTGCTGCTATATAAAGAGGAGCTTGCTGAGTGGGAAAGCCGTTCCGACATTAACCTTGTCCAAACCATTGACAGGCCTGCAGATGGCTGGGACGGTAGAGTAGGCTTTATTCCTGCAGTGGTTGAAGAGGTTGCCCCCAGTGCAGAAAACACCGTTGCCATCATTTGTGGACCTCCGGTGATGATTAAATTCACTATGCCCGTACTGGAAAAACTGGGCTTCAAGCCTGAGCAGACCATTATGTCTTTGGAAAACAGGATGAAGTGCGGTATCGGTATGTGCGGTAGATGTAACGTTGGAAGCCAATATGTATGTAAAGATGGTCCTGTATTTACCAGGGCGCAGCTTTTAGAGCTTCCCAACGAGTATTAAATTAAGTGAGTTAATGCAAATGGGTTTCTATTTTAATGTTTTCGAAACCCGTTACTGCTATAAATTTTGACCTTAAATGGCCGGAACCAGTTCCGGCCATTTAAGGAATAACAATTTCCGCAATAGTCTGACACATATACCATTTCTTCATCATCAGACTAGCGCGGAAGGTACCCATAGCGAATAAACATATCGTCATTCCCGGGAATGGCCCGTGAAATAAAGTTTAAATTTTCTGGTTTTGGTCACTTATTCCGGGAACCACACCTGAGAATGTTATTATATATTCCAGCCAGTTCGTCATCACAGCTAATGATTTGGGTACCGAAGGAGTTTTTTAGCAACACAGTGGAGAGTGGAGAGGGTATCGATTTTTTAACACAAGTTTACACATCGACACCGTACCGAGGCGGTGTACTCCAAAAGGATGGATGTGATGCCATGAGTTCTGGTAAAGTCGGGGCTGTGATGGTTGTAGGAGCAGGGATTGCGGGCATACAGGCGTCTCTGGACCTGGCCGAATCCGGCTATTACGTGTATCTTGTGGAGCAATCACCAGCTATTGGCGGCGCAATGCCCATGCTGGACAAAACATTTCCAACCAATGATTGTTCCATGTGTATTCTATCTCCCAAACTAGTTCAATGCGGGAGACACCTGAACATTGAAACACTAACCAATTCAGTAGTGAGTGAAGTTGAAGGGGAGCCGGGAAATTTTAGAGTCAGTATTCAAAAGAAAGCCCGGTACGTTGATCCTAATAAATGTACCGGCTGTGGCTCTTGCGCCGAAGAGTGTCCTGTTAAGGTGGATGATGAGTTTAACCAGGGACTGGGCAAGCGTAAGGCCATCTACAAATCTTATGCCCAGGCATATCCAAATGCATATGCCATTGATCCGGGTAAGTGCTTAAAGATGAAGAAGTCTAAGGCATGTGGCAAATGTCTGGAAGTATGCCAGGCAGACGCCATTGATCACGAGATGCAGGATGAAACCATTGATATTGAAGTTGGTTCCGTCATTCTATGTCCTGGATTCGAAAAATTCGATCCCACTGATCTCGATTACTACGGCTATGGTAAATTTCCTAATGTTGTTACCAGCCTGGAATTCGAACGTATTCTCAGTGCATCGGGACCATATGGGGGACACCTGCAGCGGCCTTACGACGGTAAAGAGCCTCGTAAAATCGCTTGGATACAGTGTGTTGGTTCCCGTAACTGCCGCATAGAAAATGGCTACTGTTCATCTGTTTGCTGCATGTACGCCATCAAAGAGGCCGTAATTGCTAAAGAACACAGCAAAGACGACCTTGATACTTCTATTTTCTTCATGGATATGCGCACTTACGGTAAAGACTTTGAAAAGTATTATGACCGGGCCCGTGAGGAGCAGGGCGTGAACTTTATACGCTCACGGATTTTTAAAATTTCCGAAGTGAATGAAGAAAGTAAAGAACTAACCATCAGGTATGCAGATGAAAAAGGCGAATTACACAATGAAGAATTTGATATGGTTGTGCTTTCCGTTGGTCTTGAGCCGGCCCCCAGTGTTATTGAGCTGGGCAAAAAGCTGGGCTTAGAACTCAACCAATTTGGTTTCGCAGAAACAGAGCCTATGACCGGAGTGAACAGCTCTAAAGAAGGGATTTACGTTGCCGGTGCTTTCGGTGGTCCCAAGGACATTCCGGAAACCGTTTTATCAGCCAGTGCTGCGGCAGGAGCATCTGCGAGCCTCCTGGGTGATGTGCGCGGTACCATGATCAAGGAAGTAGAGTTCCCACCTGAAAAAGATGTCAGCGAAGAAGATCCACGTATCGGCGTATTTGTCTGCCATTGCGGTGTGAATATCGGAAGCACTGTGAATGTCCCCGGAGTAGTAGAAACCGCTAAAGACCTGCCTAACGTTGCGTACGCAGGCGAGTACCTTTATGTCTGCTCTCAGGATAGCCAAGCATCGATCAGAGAAGCGATTGAAGAACACCAGCTGAACCGGGTGGTTGTTGCTTCGTGCAGTCCCCGTACCCATAAACCCCTGTTCCAGGAAACCATGCGGGAGGCAGGCCTTAACCCCTACCTCTTTGAAATGGCTAATATACGTGACCAGTGTTCCTGGGTCCACATGAATGAGCCGGAAAAGGCTACAGAGAAAGCTAAGGACCTGGTTAAAATGGTTGTAGCTAAAGCTGCCCTTTTAGAGCCGGTAAAACAGATGTCTGTACAGGTAAATCCCAAGGTTCTGGTAATCGGTGGCGGCGTAAGCGGCATGAGCAATGCCATCAGCCTGGCAGAGCAGGGTTATAGCGTTCATATTATCGAAAAATCAGATAAACTGGGTGGCAATGCCCTGCGCATTAAGCAAGGTTTTAAGGGTGAAGATGTGCAAGCATTTGTGGCAGACTTAATTAATAAGGTTGAGTCCAGCGACAACATAGAAGTATCTACAGGCACTGGAGTATCTGAAGCGTCCGGCTATGTAGGGAACTTTAAAACCACTCTGACCAACGGTGATATTGTAGAGCATGGTGTTACCGTGGTAGCCATTGGCGGTCAGGAATACAAGCCTACAGAATACCTGTATAGCGAACACGACGCCGTATTCAC
This sequence comes from Bacillota bacterium, assembly GCA_009711705.1. Taxonomy (GTDB): domain Bacteria; phylum Bacillota; class Desulfotomaculia; order Desulfotomaculales; family VENG01; genus VENG01. Next base: position 245,852 of record VENG01000001.1, on the reverse strand, counting down.
CCAGCTGGAGCTGGAAGAAGCTATAGCTGCTAACGACCCCAAGGTAACACAGGCAAAAAATATTGTCTTAATACAGTGTGTAGGTTCCAGGGATGCTGAGCGGCCATACTGCAGTCGTGTATGCTGCAACAAGTCTGTAAAACTGGCACTGCACTTGAAGGAAATTAACCCGGACGTTAATGTATTTGTTCTTTACCGCGATGTCCGGACGTACGGTTTTTACGAAGAAAACTATCGCCAGGCCCGGCAAAAAGGAGTTATCTTTGTTCGTTACAATGCCGAGGATAAACCCAAAGTGGAGGCCGCCGGCAACAGCCTACAAGTGACAGTCACTGACCATGTCCTCGGTGAGCCAATTATTATTGAAGCCGACGCCGTAGGGCTGGCAGCCGCTATACTGGCACCTGAAGACAACGAACAAATGAACCGTATGTTTAAAGTCCCCCTTAACGCTGACGGCTTCTTCCTTGAAGCACACATGAAGCTTCGTCCCGTGGATACGGCAGCAGATGGTGTTTTCATTGCCGGTCTCGCGCATGGGCCCAAGTCCATGGAAGAGAATGTTGCCCAGGCTAAGGCTGCAGCAGGTAGGGCTCTCACCATATTGAGTAAGGATTCCCTGGAATCCTCAGGTGTGGTAGCCGTTGTTCAACCGGATAAATGTGCGGCTTGCCTGACTTGTGTGCGTCTCTGTCCCTTTAGCGCACCGCGTATCAAAAACTACGCGGCCGAGATCGAAGCAGTGCTCTGTCAAGGTTGCGGCAGCTGCGCAGGTGAATGTCCCAATAAAGCCATCACCTTGCAAAGTTATAAAGATGTTATGCTCATGAACATGGTAGATTCGCTATATAAGGAGGTGCGTTAAGGTGGCTGAATTTGAACCTAGAATTGTTGCATTCTGCTGTCACTACTGAGCATACTCAGCTGCGGACCTGGCAGGTTCCATGAGACTACAGTATGCTTCAACGGTAAGAATTATCGAAATGCCATGCACTGGTACCATTGACCACCGCGTACTTCTTAAGACCTTTGAGGACGGTGCTGACGGTGTGTTTGTCGCAGGATGTATGGAAGGTGACTGCCACTTCCTTAAGGGAAATATACGCGCCAAAAAACGCGTAAATATGGTCAAAAATATATTAGAGGAAATTGGTTTTGGTGGAGACCGCTTGGATTTCTTCAACCTATCGGCTGCCCAAGGACAGCGGTTTGCTGAAATTGTAACCGAAATGACCGATCGCATTCGTGAACTTGGTCCCACTCCCCTGAATCAGAAAGAAGGTGACACAGCATGATAATAGCCCAGCAAAAATCTATTCAGGATATTGCCTCGATGATCGAAGACTGTAACAAAGTACTGTTGGTGGGCTGTGCAGGATGCGTCACTGTCTGCCTTGCAGGCGGAGAGAAGGAAACAGAGGTGTTAGCTGCTTCTCTTCGCATCAAGCGGAGGTTAGAAAATAAGCCTCTGGAAACAGTTACTTTCGTGGCCACGCGCCAATGTGACCCTGAATATATTGAAACCCTGGAAAGTTACGTAAAAGATGTTGATGCCGTTATCTCTCTGGCCTGTGGAGTAGGGGTACAGTATGTGGCAGAGCGCTTTTCCGATAAATGGGTAGTACCTGCCCTGAATACCAACTTTATCGGCGGCTCGTTAAACCATGGCGAGTGGGAGGAGCGGTGCGGTCTCTGCGGCGACTGCGTTTTGCACCGTACAGGCGGCATATGCCCCATCATTCGATGCTCCAAGAGTATCCTGAACGGGCCCTGTGGCGGATCCCAGTACGGCAAGTGTGAAATCAGCAAAGATATGGACTGTGCCTGGCAACTTATCTACGACCGCATGAAAGCCCTGGGTAAGCTCGACAAATTGATGGAGTACCAGCCTCCCAAGGATTGGTCCAAATCTCGTGATGGCGGCCCGCGCCGGGCTGCCAGGGAGGATGTGATGATAGATTGAAAACCGAGAGCAAACTCGAAAAGGTCTTAAACAGCGGTAAATTTGCCGTCACAGCGGAAATAGGTCCACCAAAACACGCATCCGGCGACGGCATGAAGCACCATGCCGAAATGCTGGTAGACTACGTTGACGCAGCAAACATTACTGACAGCCAAACTGCCATCGTGCGCATATCCAGTATCGCCGGTGGTGTGCATATCAAGGAAAAAGGTGTAGAGCCCATCGTACAAATGACCTGTCGTGATCGCAACCGTATTGCCATGCAGGCTGATATACTTGGTGCTTACAGCTTGGGCATGAGAAATCTTCTCTGCCTGTCGGGTGACCACCAGAAATTCGGCAACCACCCCACCAGCAAGAATGTATATGATGTGGACTCTATGCAGCTTATCCATCTGGTGCGTAGAATGCGTGATGAAAAACTGTTCTTTTCAGGTGAAGAAATTAAAGAGAATGAACCACGCTTTTTTGTGGGAGCAGTAGCCAACCCGTTTGCTGACCCCTTTGAATTTCGGGTAGATCGCCTGGAGAAAAAAGTTGAGGCCGGGGCTGAATTCATACAAACCCAGTGTATCTTTGATATGGAACGCTTTGAGCGTTTCATGGAAATGGTGCGCGAACGAGGCATTGACGAGCGGGTACACATTTTAGCGGGAATAACCCCCATGAAAAGCTGGCGTGCTGCCAAATACATCGGAAACAACGTTAGTGGCATGATTGTACCTGATGAACTGGTTGAGCGCCTGAAAAACGCCGAGGATCCCAAACGTGAGGGTATAGAAATGGCTATTGAGCAAATTAACTACATCAAAGAAAATGTGAAAGGCGTGCACGGCTTCCATGTTATGGCCATTGCATGGGAGGAAGTTGTACCGGAAATTGTTGAGCGGTGTGGGCTTTATCCCAGGCCGAATGTTGACTGATTCTTAACATTAAGTTGTTTAGCTTAGGCATAAGTGAAGGTCCAAAAGAAGAGAGGAGCATACGCTCCTCTCTTCTTTATCTTCGATATTTAAAGCAAAACTTTACGTTACTTTAAAACTACTTGACACTTGTAAAGTAAAAAATTATAATTACTAATTAATAAGACAATTAGTAATTACATGAATAAAATGGTATGTCTGTATAACACAGCGGTCTCGCACAGTAAATACGAGGAGGAGCAGCATGAGACAAAACGGAATCAACGGATTGGCAAAACCTACAAAACAGGAAAGCCAACCACCGCATCAAAATGTAACGCAAATGAATAGTACAGAGGATACAAAAACTATTGATGTCTACGTCTGTATGGGTACTGGATGCTACCTGCGCGGTTCTTATCATGTACTTAATAAATTCATAGAAATGGCCAGGCATCTTAACCTGGAGCAATATATAAATGTAAAAGGCACCTTTTGCTTAGAACATTGTGACAGTGGAGTATCTATAAAAGCAAACGATGAAATAGTCACTGGAGTTAATGATGCTAACGCCGAGCAAATTTTCAAGACCCACGTAGCGATGAAAGTTGATCCACCATGGGCATCACGTTAAAATAACACCATCAGGTGTTTTCTTTAATTTTACGGAAGGGAAATGGTTATGGGACGGATAGTAACTAATCAAGCAAAGTGTCGCGACTGCTACCGGTGTATTCGCACGTGCCCGGTAAAAGCAATACGCATAAAAACAGGCAATAAGGAAGAGGTACACGCCCAAGTTCTGGATGATTTTTGCTTAATGGACGGTGCATGCGTACTATCATGTCCTCAAAAAGCAAAGCAGGTTGAATCTGACATTCCTCAAGTGAAGTACTTGTTAAAGCACGCTGTCCCCTTAGCAGCAAGTGTTGCCCCGTCCTTTGCAGCCTCTTTGCCCCTGGATAATCCTGAGATATTTCCTGGTTTGCTGAGGAAAATGGGCTTCAAGCTGGTTCAGGAAACAGCGGTTGGGGCAGAGCTGATTACCAGTGATCACAGGACAAGGGAATCTAATCAGCCGGAAATAGACAGCGCCTGCCCGGTAATTGTAAACCTGGTGGAAAAACACTTTCCTAATCTAATACCCATGTTATCTGATTCGGTTTCTCCCATGATAGCTCATGGCCGCTATATTAAGGCAAATAATAATAATTTACCTGTAGTTTTTATAGGACCTTGTATCGCAAAAAAAGGCGAGTCCTTGAACCATGGGATTAAAGACGCTGTAGACTTTGTACTGGGATTTGATGAGATTTGGGAGTGGATTGAAGAAAGTGGCATCGACATAAACTCAAACGAACAGGCCTATTTTGATGAGCCCATTCCTAATTTGGCCCGTCTCTTTCCGGTGGAAGGCGGCATGTTACGCACCACTTTCCCGGAGACAGATAAATTCAATCTAGATATCTCGTCCATCACTGGTCTGGAAAACTGCATCAGTTTTTTGGAGCACATATCCAATGAAGGAGAGTCTGACCTACCCCAATTAATGGAATTACTGGCATGCAGCGGAGGATGCATTGGAGGACCGCGTACCGCTACCGAAACTGATGTTTTCATAAAAAGACAAAAAATAATTAAGTACTTTAATTCCAACAGGCACCGTCTAAACAAGGACAGTAAGAAACAACTTAAAGAGATCTTCCTCCCACCGTCCATGCTACGCCGTAAATACTTAAACAAGCGCCTGGAACGCCTAAACCCCAGTCAAGAAGAAATTAAAGAAATTTTAGCCAAGACAGGAAAGTACCACCCCGAAGACGAATTGAACTGTGGCGCCTGTGGTTATGACACCTGCAGAGACAAGGCAGTAGCAGTCTATCAAGGAATAGCTGAAGTGCAGATGTGCATTCCATATATGCGTAAACGGGCAGAATCCATGTCCAATGTTGTTTTAAATTCCATGCCCAATGGAATTTTGATCGTAGATAACAAGCTTAATATATTAGAAATTAACCCCCGGGCCAAGGAAATGTTTCAATGCACCGGTCAAGAAGTAACTGGTAGAAATTTAGATTGCCTCATTGACCCTGGCCATTTTCAAAAAGCTCGCCAAGAACAGCAATTGTTGAATGTACTGTCAAATTATACCCAGTACGGGCTAACTACCCGCGAAATTATATTTCCTTTAAAAAGTGAACAATTAGTAGTGGGTATATTTGTAGATATAACCTCAGAACAGCGTCATAAGGAACAATTAGACCAAATGAAAGGCCAGACAATTGACAGGGCACAGGAAGTAATAGAAAAACAAATGAAAGTTGCCCAGGAAATCGCAGGCCTGCTGGGAGAAACAACAGCCGAAACCAAAGTGCTCCTGACCAAGCTCATTCAATTAATGAAGGAACCGCCGGCACCGGACGAAAGGGGACCGGAAGATAGATGACCATCCACTTGGATATCGGCATATCCCAACTAAAAAAGTCCGGCGAGGAATTATGCGGTGACACTGTTGAGATACAGCAGACTGAAGACTCAAATATTATTGTCCTTTCTGATGGTCTGGGCAGCGGGGTAAAGGCAAATATCCTTTCCCAAATAACAGCTAAAACGGCAAGTACAATGCTACAAAAAGGAAGTAAGATAGAAGAAGTAATCGAAACCCTGGCCCACACTTTACCCATGTGTCAGGCAAGACAGCTAGCTTACAGTACTTTTACTATTGCCCAGGTGTTTTCAGATGGTCAAGTATACCTGGCGGAATATGATAACCCACAGGCCTTTTGGGGACACCAAGGAAAAGTTATTCCCACCCCCAAACGAGAACGAGTAATTGGTGGAAAAATAATTAAGGAATCATATTTTACCGCTGTTGACGGAGACTGGGTAGTTATTGGCAGTGACGGTATTTTACATGCCGGAATAGGGTCCATCTGGAATCTCGGCTGGGGTTGGGATAGGGTTAGTAAACACTTGGAAAACACAGCTTCCAAGGAAAAGGCGGCGGCTGACTGGGCTGGCGATATAACCAGGCTTTGTAGCCATTTGTACGGGGGAAAACCCGGGGATGATGCCAGCGTTGTGGTCTTAAAAATACGTAATCCTCGCCATCTTACCGTTCTTATCGGTCCCCCCGCCCAGGAGGAAGATGACGACAAAGTGGTAAAGAGGTTAATCGAATCTCCAGGAGAAAAAATAGTCTGTGGAGGAAGCACGGGAAATATTGTGGGACGGTGCATGGGGTTTGAAGTCAAAGTAGACCTGAAATCAAATGATGAGAGGGTTCCTCCCACTGGAATAATACCCGGCATCGATCTGGTTACCGAAGGCACTTTAACACTGGTCTATGCCGTGGAACTTCTAACGTCTGACCCCGAACCAACGCTTTTAACAAATAAAAAGGACGGGGCAAGTAGGTTGGCAGCCAAACTTTTAGAGGCAGACTCCATTCACTTTATCGTTGGCACCGCGTCAAACCCGGCACAAAAAAGCCCCAGTTATCCTTCAATTTTTATTTACAAGCAGCAAATAATAAAAGATTTAATTCAATTACTAGAAAATAGACTACGACGTGTAACTATTGAATATTATTAAGAGTCCTTTGATGCTTGAAAGTATTGATATCTACTTACCATATTTATTAACTCCTCTGAGAAGGAAAATATAGGCATTGTATTGAATATTTGTAGTACCTACGCATATAAAAACAGAGTGGTCGGCTTTAATTAAGAAGATCATGTGTGGGTACTAAAAAGATGGATAAGATATTAGTGACAACCATGTTTGACGGAGGTAAGCTAACTTGCTTGTAGATTACCACATCCATCCTGATTACTCCATTGATGCCAAGCCGCACGGCATCAACGCATACTGCAGGCGGGCAGTAGCACTTGGCCTGCAAGAAATATGTTTTACTCCTCACTTTGAAGTAGACCCCAGCCGCAGGCATCTGGATTGGTTCGTAAGGGTAGCAGGCAGAATTACGCCCATGGATAACCTGTACTGGCTAAATCATTACTTTGAGGACATTGCAAAGGCAAACCATAAATATAGCCCTATGCTTAAAATAAAGGCCGGTCTGGAAGTGGGCTACGAACCGGGGCAGGAGGAAGTAATTGAAAACATTATAAATGCTTTCCCGTTTGATTTTGTGTTGGGCTCCATACACTGCCTGGAGCATATAGCTATTTCCTCCCAAAAGGAGTGCCAACAATACTTCCAGGGCAAAGACGCTTTGGAAGTGTGTGATGCTTATTACGCCCAGCTGGACAAAGCTGTGGAAAAAGGGCTTTTTGACGGCATTGCCCATTTAGATCTCTACAGGCGTTACGGGCAAATGTTTTTAGGTAATGATATTAAAAAATGCCATACAAAGTTTGCAGAGCCGGTACTTAAAAAAATGGCGGCAAAAAATATGGCCCTGGAAATCAATACGTCATCAAGGCGTAGGGGTTTGAAACAGTTTCATCCGTCTGAGTCACTCTTTCAAATGGCCGTCAAAATAGGGATAAAACAATTTACAATCGGCTCAGACGCCCATGAATTAACAGACTTAGGCGATGGTATTACTGAAGCGAAAAATTTTCTAAAAGGCTACGATTTTAAGCCCACAACGTATAAGTTGAGACGTCCGGTGGAATAAATGCTAGCACACTGCCGGGGAAAAGATTGGACAACCTACCCCTAATTGCCATAGAATAGTGACATCACCGAGCTGGAAGGGGCGATGCACTATGAACTTGGGTAGCTTCAATAAAACAGTGAAGCAATATCGCCAGGGAAATATGACAGCAGCTTTTGGAACGGAATTGATCACTTTGGGATCAACTTCCATACCTAATTTAATGCTAAAATTTTATAAACAAATAGGTATTTCAGATGAAGAAATGATGTTGTTAATTCAATTGTTTAGAATCAGAACCGAAGAAAAGAAACTGAATCCTACACCGGAATATTTGTCAGGCTATCTAACCAGCTCTGTTGAGAAAATCAAAGAGTTACTTAATAGATTATTAAACGATGAGATTATTGCATCAACCCAATATTACCATAACGATGCTGATGAGGTTCTTACCGGGTATGATTTGGAACCCCTGATGGAAAAACTTTCAGAAATATGGGCCTGCGCGAAAGTGCAGGAAATTGAGCAAACGCAATTCCTATTGGAGTCTCACAACAAAAAAAATCAACCGCCTGCCTACGAAGGAAACCTATACCACACCTTTGAAAAAGAATTTGGCAGACCTTTATCCCCGATGGAAATCGCCCAAATCCAAAGATGGACAGAGGACTTCAGTAACGATGATTTTGTATTGGAGGCACTCAGGCGGGCAGTCCTGATGGGCAAATTAAACTTTAAGTATATAGATAGCATCCTCTTGGAATGGAAGAAGAATAATTTGCGCACCCAGCGCGATATTGAAAATTATGATGATGAATTTAAGCATAAAAGAGCCAGGGTTCCTGCCAAGCAAAAGAAAAGATACGCAAGGGAAGCAGATGAGCAAAAAGAGTTTTTCAAAACATTATATATGGGTTAGGAAGGTTGTTTATGGGCTTTTTCTGTAACCGCTGTGAGGACAGAGGAATCATCTTAAAAGGGGATACTGCCATCCCCTGCAGCTGCTCTGAACAAAGAGCTATTTTTAAACGCTTTAAGGATTCCCGCTTACCTTTAGCCATGCAAAATGACACCTTTGATAATTTTTCTTTTACATACTACTCTAAGCATAAAATGGATCCAATTAAAAATATTTCTTACTTTCAACTGGCTGAAATGGCTTACGGGGCAGCAGAAAATTTCGTCACCGACTTTGAAAGCAATCCCCATATAGAGGGACTTCTTTTCACAGGTCCAGTAGGAAGCGGCAAAACTTATTTAGCCTGCTCTGTGGTAAATTCACTTTTAAAAAGAGGCCAAGCCGCACTTTTCATGGTGGTCCCTGACTTGTTAGACATGCTAAAGGCAACTTATAATGTCGATAGGAATGACATTTCATACACAGAACAAGAATTATTGGAAACAGCCCGTGAAGTATCACTATTGGTTTTAGATGACCTTGGAGCTCATAATTACACAGAATGGACCAAAAACAAACTGTATTCCATAATAAACTACAGGTTAAATCACAGGCTGGCCACTATTATAACCACTAACATTAGCCCGGAAGATTTGGGAGAGTATTTGGGAATTCGGACAAGATCCCGTATATTCCAAATGTGCTGTCCATACAAGTTACTTGTGGACAAGGATATCCGGGGTTTGAAACGAAGAAACAGTTTTCATACCAGGTCTTAAAGCAAAAACCCCTCTTTGCAGAGGGGTTTTTTTTGGCCTTTTATTTATTGCATGTAAGTTTTCGTTAAATTTGTTACCATTTTCATGTATAAAATGGTTATGTTTATGTGCAAAATACTTTTTGTGAGAAAGGAGGAGGTTATGTTTAAAAGAATTAGTCTCCTTTTATGCCTTATTTTAGCTTTAATAACTGTACAGTTGAGAACACCTGATACAAAAGCTTGGTCTCAGGAAGTACCCGCCCCAAGCCCTGTAGTTTGTTATACAGTTCAACCGGGTGATACACTTTCTGAAATTGCAGAGATATTCAATGTGTCTCTTAATAAGTTAGTAGAGGCAAATAACCTGCGAACCAGCACAATCCGGCCCAATGAAATTCTGGTCATTCCAGGTAAACTGAAAACATCGTCCCTTTCCAGAGGAAACATTCTGCGTGATGAATTGATACTACTGGCAAGAGCCATACATGCAGAAGCGAGGGGTGAATCTTTCACCGGAAAAGTTGCTGTGGGGGCAGTAATACTAAATAGAGTCTCCAGCCCCAAATTCCCAGGCACAATTGGGGAGGTAATTTTACAAAGGGACAAGCATACCGTTCAGTTCTCACCAGTAGCTGATGGGACGATTAATCTAACCCCGGATGAGGTTGCAATAAAAGCAGCTCTGGAAGCTTTAAGGGGTACAGACCCTACCGGTGGGGCACTGTTTTTCTACAATCCTCAAATTGCTTCCGACCAGTGGATAAAAACGCTTCCAGTGGTAACCAGAATAGGTAACCACGTTTTTGCCACAAAAGCTTAGAACAATTAAAGGGGTGGACAAAGTCCCACCCCTTTTTCAATTCTTACCCATAGCTTTTTTAAATTCGTGTATGCTAATCACAGAGATATTGACAGCCTTTACAATTAGGCTTGTCATATTCTCCATCTGCCTTTTTACTGCCTCTTGGATATCTCTGCTTACAATATCTAATCTGCTACCCATAAATAACACCAATTCCAAGCCCAGTGTAATTCCATCTTCATCGCGGTGCAAATGTATACCTTTAACAGCTTCAACCCCTTTTATCTGTTCAGCTGATATTTTAGCAATATACATAAGAGCACTCTGGGAGATGGAGAGCTTGCCGTAATAAGTGAATGTTGGGCGAACCACTGATTGTTCAAGCCAATCCTTGCTGCCGGTTTTGCCCTTGCGCCGCAAAAATACTTGTAGCGGATCTATAATGGTTTCTGATATGGTCTTCCTTACCTCCACAGTAGGTGCCGGAACTACGTGTCTACTGTATTGACTGCGCATCATTCGTGCCTTGCGGATTTCCTTGACCGAAGCTACATCCCCAATGCGCAGAATTTTATCAACAGGTGGCAGCCCCAACCTTATTGCTATTTTTTCCACCATATTATCTGAAGTACCTAGAATTAATATCTTGGATGCATTTAACGATAAAATCGCTTCTTTTACACTTTTTGCATGTTGGTCATCCATAAACAACGCTGTTTTAATAGCACCTATTCGAGTGGGTTGGCATTTTGATGATATGCCGGCTATGATTCTATTATCTTTGATTAGAAGACCATCATCAATTACCGCGTCTGCCACGATATTATGGGCCACTATATTAGCTCTGTGACTCTTTCCTGTTCCACTGGGACCCACCAAGGCATAAACTTCCAAAAACACCACTCTCCCTCATGGTTAGGGGATTCTTCATTGCTACCTTGATTACCTTTAACTGTTACTATTCTATGTATGGAAGTTTTTCCAAGTACCAATATTTTAAACTTTCTCTTGGGCAGGAACACCCGTCTTTACCAAGAATAATAAATACTCATCCGCTTAAATGAGGAGGGTGCCAGTTGCAAAACCAGGTAATATTACTTCTGGAAAAACAATTCACCTTAACGAACGAGGACAAGAAAATACTTGAGCAAAAAACCAGGAGCTTAAACCGTTCAGACCGGCACTACTATTTTAAGGAATTAAAGCCCCGGGAAAAGGAATTTAAGCAATACTTTAAAGAAATGGTGCATGACGCGGACGTCCAGGAACTTAAAGACATGGTGGTTGTAAACCTATTAGAGCGGGGGGGAGACCCAAGCATTGCCGATGGACTACTGATGGATGTCCTTGGCAGGATAGAAGTTTATCACCAGCTCAGAAAAAAAGCTGCACAAGAAGGTATAAGGTTAAAAGCATTAAACAGCTTTGGGGGGATTGGCTTACTAATAGGAATTGTAGGACTTATAAGCGCCGTATATTTGTATTTTCTAAACAGATAATGATTGATTATAATAAATATGTTCAGTGGGGGACAGACCCCCACTGCAGATTTACGAAATCCTGTATATCCAATTCATGCCGCTATTATTATCCCAATTTTCTATGTTGTCCTTGAAGCAAAAATTTAACTGTCGGTCTTGCATTTGTACGGTTTTTTCCCATCCCGCACCTGTTTGTTCCATAGGAACGTCCAGGACAGAATTCCAATCATCAATATTACCAAAACCCGCATGCATCCAAACCTGGGCTGCTCCTGACTCTTTTAATAAACCGTTATATCTTATTCTTACGTTTGTCCCGTCTTCGGACATGGGTTTCACCTGGACACCCTGAATTGGCGAAGAATAGTTATAGGGCTGCAATGTGTCCATTTCTCAACACCTCCTGAATCATTTATTCTAGCATTCCTATTTTGAACAGATTGTTGCTTAAAATTGCTTGCCAAAATTATGAAATATTGCACACCACTATTACCACTGCATTCCTCTTGACTTTTGGCCAATTTTGTAGCATAATAGTCTTTGCGGCAACGGGATGTAGCTCAGCTTGGCTAGAGCGCTCGGTTCGGGACCGAGAGGCCCGCAGGTTCGAATCCTGTCATCCCGACCAATTCACTTATCAGAAAAACCCGTAAAGCTTTGATACTAAAAGGCTTGCGGGTTTTTAATATTTTCGGGGGTTGGGCTAATGTTACCGTAAGAGATGATTGGCAAAGGCAACAAGATCCTTGGAAACAGGACACCTTAAATATTTTTCATCAAGGTCATTTATTCTTACCCTGTCCAAACCATCGCTATCCTTAAATACTATGTGGTCTATGAAAATAGCAAGGATAGATCCCTTACCCTTCGCCGATATCCATTGGCACCTGTAAGCGCTGTACTTTCCAAATGCAACTCCAATCCGGCATAGGGGTTAACTCATTAACAAGACCGGTATGAATATCTTCGACATCAACACTATCATAGTCAACCAAGTATTCGCTATCAAAACACCCCAAGTAGAGGAAAAACCGTCTTTTCTTGTTGGGGTAAAGTAGGGTATGGGACATTTAACACCTTTGAGCTATTTCACGCCGACTAAGAGTTTTTGTTGCATCAAGTTGCATGCCTTGCCTTCTTAATCGCAACACGATAGGATGAGTATACACGGTCTCGAGGCCGTGGATACTCAACCATATGGGCTAAGCCCGGGGGGTTGAGTTTGTTTTTACAGCCTATTCCAATTTGCAACTCCCATACTCAACGTAACACACTCCTTAAACAATAATTACCCGGCGCACTACAGCGTTGGCGAAGCAAACTAACACCTTTAAAAGACCAGCTTAATATTAAAGAGAGGAGATAAACAATGGAAAGTAAGATAGTTTATTTTGAAAGCATAAAAGTGGATAATACTGAAGATACATTTAGCTTAGTAAAGGAAAGAATGAATAACCTGGATGTGAAAAAAATAGTGCTTGCCTCAACTACCGGTACAACAGCCCGAAATGCGATGGACTTTTTTAAAGATAGCGGAGCTCAATTAATTGTGGTACCCCACCAGTTTGATTTTATTAGAAAGGAAAACCCGTTTCCTCAGGAGTTGGTTCAAACCTTGCGGGATGCCGGCCACGAAGTACATTTTGGCACCATGCTTTTCCATACCGACAGCATGTACGGGTCTACCACTCCAACTGTTATGGCTAATCTGCTGCGCTGCTTTAGTCAGGGGGTTAAGGTCTGCTTTGAAATAGTTCTCATGGCTACTGATGCGGGGTATTTAAAAAGAGGTGAAAAGCTAATCGCCATAGCCGGCACAGGACGGGGTTCTGATACCGCTCTGGTAATGCAGGCAGCCTCTTCACAAAATATCAAAAAACTTCGGGTCAACGAGATACTATGCAAACCCCTTAACCCGTGGAATATAGATGAATTAAAGGAGAAAATATCGAAAGAAAAGGCGGATTGAACTAATTATATAGAGAAAAGAACTAAAAAAGCTCATCACCTAACATCTGTGGTGGGCTTTTTTTATTACCTTTTAGTAATGGCCACACTAACTAAGCTTGCTATAGTGAAAAGCACTAGCTATACTCCTACTACTAAAAGAACGTCATATTACTTATTCCTATCTCATTAGGGGGGGAAATCTTTGTCGAATTTTCTGGAGATGGAATTAAAAGGTCACTGAGGGCAAAAAAAGGGCATGAGAGGGAGGGCTGAGAGGATTTTGATGTTGAGCTCAGTAAATTTAATTTAGCCTAAAAAATATTTAAAAGAGTGTAACATTCCCTATCTCTTGGACACTGAATAAGTAGGACGTGTTAAGATGACCAAAAACACTGTAGATAAACTATACCGCCGGCACAGGGTATCAATATTCAGGTATTTTTATAAGATGGGTGGCAATTATCACCTGGCGGAAGAGCTCACTCAGGAAACCTTTTACCAGGCTGCCGTCTCCCTGGACGGTTTCCGGGGGGAATCTACCCTTTCCACCTGGTTATTCCGCATCGCTTTTTACGTTTACACAGGACACCTGCGCCGTAATCGTGAAGTCCGGTCCCTTGACTGGGATATTCCTGATACAAATATGGCCGGAGACCCGGCCCGGGCTGCTGAAAACGCGGAAAGTATGCGCCTGGCCGGAAATGCTCTGCAAAAGCTGCCGCTAAGATACCGGGCGGCAATAGTGCTGCGGGAAATAGAGGGACTTACTTTCGAGGAACTGGGCGCCGTGCTGGACGTGTCTCCCTCTACGGCACGGGTAATCCTTTTTCGCGCCAAGGAAAGGTTTCGCAGTCTTTTTAATCAACTAACTGAGGGTGATAGCAGTGACTGATAAAGAATGCCAGATAATTCGTGACCTTTTGCCTATATATGCTGACGGGGAGGCCGGAGGGGCCACAGGAGAGTTTGTGGAGCAGCACCTGGAGGAGTGCGCCGGCTGCCGGGAATTGCTTGCAACATACCGGGAGCATGTTTTTCCTGCTGTATCCGATGCCACAGATTCTACTTCAAAAAAGACCGGCTTTGCCGGCAGATTCCGCAGGGTGGCATCGCTGGCAATGGTAATTCTCCTTTTTGCTGCCACAGCTATCGCCTGGGCTTCTTATAATGCGGGTAAGAACCTGGCCTTAAGGGATCCTTCCTTTCAGCAGGCAGAAAAAATGGATCTTTTCACCGAGGTGAACAAGAGCAAGAAATTGGGCCCGTACGTAGTTACGGTTAACCGGGTTCTACTGGATACCGCTCGCACCACGGTATTCTACCAGGTGGAGCCGGCAATGGAAGGCGATCACTTTTTAGAAGTTAGCATGACCGATGACAAAGGAGTAAACTACCAGCCCCGGGGTAGCCGGGGCTTACAAAAAAAGAATTTTGTATACGACCTGGAGCCGGTTAACCTGGATGCTGAAAAAATTACTCTTACCTTTAATACTGACAGTATGCCGGTGGAAGTACGTTTCACGATACCGGTGGATCCCACACTGGTGGCACAGAATACCAGGGAGCTGTACCCGAATCTTACGGCACAGACAGGGCCGGTGAAGCTTAGCATTGATAAAGCCGTGCTGGGCTTGTCTGAAAGCATTTTCTTTTTCCGTGCCCGCTGGCCACTAGAGCCGGAGATTGCAGGGGTTGGTGTCGAAACAGCGCCTCCCATGTATACGGAAATGGGGCCCAACGGGCCTAACAGCGCAGAAAGCCGGATAAGCCGACCGCTGCCCGCCCCGGGAATTAAGGGGGCTAACACCGGGCTGCCGGGACCTTGGGCCCGAATGGTAGATATAACCAACGGGAAAAAGGTAAAGCTCAGGGAGACCCGCACCTCAACCGACACCATAACCGGCGGCATAGACGGGGCCTTTCACTTTAATGCGGTGGACCCGTCGGTCCGTGAACTGGAACTCACATCCCCGGTTCTTTACCTGTATCGTTTCCCGGAACAAGATCAAGTCCTGGAAATGGAAATCCCCGGCAAGGGGGAAATGAAAGTTAACAAAATATTTAAGTGGGGATCGCTTTCCTACACACTGGAAAAGGCTGCCCTGGAGGATGAAAAATTAGCTTTCTATCTTAAATACAGCGGTGCCGGTGATAAACCGTCAGATTACTACCGGCCGGAATTTAGATTAAGGGCGGGCAAATTCTGGAGAAAGGGCCCGGTATTGGAGCACCTGGACGGATTCCGGGTAAAGGTTACATTTCATTCTTTGCCTGACACAGAAGAAACAGCTCTGAAGCTGCGCAGTGTGGGTGAAAAGCTACAGCGGGTAAAGTTTAAAATACCCACTGCAGGTAACTAGGACTTTTTGCCCAGGTTTTCATTGAGTTTTGATAACTCGTCTGAAAGCCTTTCATGAAGATCTATCAGGTGGCCCTATATAACAATCCTTTTAATATGTTGGTATGGATTTCGGAGGGGAAAGCATGTATTGCAAAATTAGCGAACGCCTTGCCGACGCTTCGGAAAAATTAGGCACTTACCGGAAAATCCAGCGCAGCCTGGAAAAGGCAAGACAAATCTTATCCACGGAGAGAAGCAGGGAAAAAGAGTTATACGAGGTGCTGGTTGCGGAAAAGAAAGACTTTGACAAACTGGAGAGGCTCAGTTTGTCTACCGTTTTTTATACCTTAGTGGGTAAAAGGGAGGAACAGGTGGATAAGGAGAAGCAAGATTATTTGGCCGCAAAGCTAAAGTATGATGAAGCCAAAGAAGCAGTACGCTCCCTGGAAAAAGAAATTGCCAGGTACAAAAGTGAACTTGAGTTGATGGGCGACCCTTCAGCGGAATACCAAAGGTTGCTTAAAGAAAAAGAAGAACTACTTCTTAATGCACAAGACCAAACGTCGGCTAGATTGTTTGATCTCTTCAATGAAGAGGTACAGCTTTTTCAACTGTGCAAGGAACTGAAGGAAGCTGTAATCGCAGGTGAATCTGCAGCGCGCCATCTGCAAAAAACCAGTGACGAACTTCAAAGCGCCAGGGGGTGGGGTGCCGCAGATATGCTGGGTGGCGGTCTCATTACCACCGCAATTAAGCACTCCAAGCTGGATAATGCCCAGCACTCAGTGCAGCAGGCCCAGGCGGCGCTGGGCATCTTCCAGCGGGAATTGGCTGATGTAAAGGAATATCGCAATATCAATATTGAGCCTGGATCTTTTGCCCGTTTTGCAGATTATTTTTTTGACGGTCTTATTGCAGACATGGTAATACAGACACGAATCAAAAGTTCCCATGCTTCGGTAACAGAGAGGTTGGCCGAAGTGAAAAGAACAGTCTGGCACCTCAAAAACCGCTTAAAAGAAGTGGAATCGGCCTTGGAAAACGTTCAATCTCAGAGGCGGATGCTTGTGGAAGGGGCTCAGGTTAGGAAGGGGTGATTACCTTAATAAAAAAGTGTTAATCGACAGGCATTGCAAACAAATGTTTTTTTAGTTGAGGTGGGTGTATGCTAAAAAACAAGTGGTTAATCATATTTTTATCTATTTTTTCAGTGTGGTTGTTAATTAGCGTCTATTATTATTTTCAGCACAGGGTCTCGGTACAAATTATGGATATTCCTGGCTGGACACTCGATGAGGAAAGTAGCCTGGGGCTGCAAGTAAACCAGATAAGAATTTATGATTGGGAGGAAAAAGAAAGGGACCCATCCAAGCTTTGACAAGTATTCTAAAGAGGAAGTGGATGGGGCGCAGGTGTTTTATTTTGTTGATGAAGAAGGTAAATGGAAAGCCATTGATGTAGATCCATTTTCGAAATTGGGTGATGGCTAAAGTATGACATTAAAATCTTAATTGAGGGGGGCACGGCATGGTTGAATTAGGGCTATTGGTTGTTTCGTTAATCATTGCAGTGATAGTTGCAGCTGCAGAAACTAAAAGAATAAAAAATACTCCGTCACACCATTTAATTGCCCTAAAATTCTTTATGTCAAAGAAATTTAAAAAACCACCATTGCTGTTACTTATTGTCATTCCTATTTTTCTTTTTTGTTTTCTAGTAAGCTATGCTATCGCTCTAGCCCTGTTCGATATACAAAACCCAAGTTACTTTAAAGGCATGATTTATGGTGGCCCGGGTTAATCCTCAAGTATTACCACTTAAAGGAAGTGTTTAAAGTTAAATCCTCTCGAGGTATATATTTATTTCTTTGTTTTGCGTTTGCTTATTCCCTGATAGAAGTAGGGCAATATATCGTTAATGGGCAGATATTTAGTTTGTTTGGACTTCTTAGCCGAATCGGTGGTGCTGCCATTGGTTGGGCCGTTATTATTCTGGCTTATAAATACATGAAGACACCTTGAATTTCATATTCACTTCAAAATTTCTGGTCATAGGTCTGTGGTTCACATACCAATATTATATGGACATAACAAGTCAGTAAATAGTTTATTAATCAAAAAGGGGGGAATCAATTGACAGTAGTTAAGCGCATTCCTGAACCGGTTAATTACATGCCAACAATACTCCTTGAATTGCTGGTTTTGCTAATGATAATATCCGTTATCGTTTATGTCGTTTATTTGATAGTTAGTATAAAGAAGAAGCTAAATGCGGTAAATGACAAAATCGATATTCTTTTATCCGACAAGAAAAAGGAATAATATGAATTAGAATCAGAGATCAAATCAAAACACACAACCGGAAGGGGAGATGTTATGCTTTCACCCTCATTAGTTTCACTGGCGTATATTGCCGGATTAGTCGGTTTAATTGTTTTTTTCTTATTCTTCTTACCCTGGGTTCTCCGGTGGCTTTGGAACATTACTATGCCTCAGGTTTTTAATTTGCCGCAAATAACCTTCTGGCAAGCTTTCAGAATTTTCCTAATCAGTACAATTCTTTTTGGCGGCATACGGCTACATTGAAATATGAGGTTTTTTAAAGGCCATTAGCAAGGTGAGAGTCAGAAAGAATTAATTATTATGGAAAAATGAAGAGGTAGCATTATGGATAGAAAGCACCTCGTTGCAAAGCTAATTAAAATAACACATATTGTTCTTTGCACATCATTTGGCATTTTTGCATATATCAGCATGCAATACGATTTACACAGTCCGGAAAGAAGGTTTTTCTCCTATTGTGCCTACTTTTTTGTTGGCTTGTGGGGAGTCATACTGATGATTGTTCCCCAATATGTAGCTCTTGCAGCCAAGAAGGACAACAAAACCGATTCCTATAGATTGCTTGGTTTGATATTGATTTTTCTAGCCATTATTAAGATATCTAGTTAACTGGTCTATTAACGGGGGGATAAGGGGATAAAATGTTTGAAGTATTCAAGTTAGCGCCTTTAGACAGAAGGGCAAAACTAACAACCGTTATTACACTTATTGGGGCTGGCATATTTACCCTAGGCTTTATCTACCTTTTTCCGTTCCTGTTTGCCCCGCGCAAATATTTATTGTCACCCAGAGGAATCGAAATCCGCTCGCTCATTGCAACTGATCTCATTGAAAGAAATAATATTAGTTCCCTTGAGATTTTGAAGCCAATAAAGCACGGGTCCGGGATAAATACCTGTACGAGTGATTTTTTCGGCTATTCCGGGGAGTATACTTTGGCCAATGGCAGCGTGGCCAGGGTTTACGCCACCAGTTGGGAGCGCATGGTAAAAATAACTGCCTGTAAAGGCGACGCCTATCTCTTATCGCCCTTGGAACCTGAATCATTTGTGCAAGCGGTAAAGCAATGCTACCCAAATACCGGTGAAAAGGTTGAGTCTAAATGATGAAAAAATGTACTGTCGCAATTCCTACTTTGGTTATTATTTTTGCAGCCTCAATAATACTGCAAGAAGCGGGGTATTCCTTCACCTTTAAAGACATATGGGCCGTAATTCAACCTGCTGACAATGTATTGTACGTTATCGCTATGTTGCTGAGCTGGTGGTGTTATCATAAATACAAGACTTCCTTCTTTAAATTACTGGCTGCATCCTTGACCCTGTATGTTTTTCTCTGGCTGTCCAAGATGTTTATGAATCGAGTACTAATGGAATCCTTTGCAAATGGAAAAATGATGCTTCAGCAAATGCAACTGGTTAGCTGGCTTAATTCCAGTTTGCAGCAGGGAGGAGGACTTGTTTTTGTATTTTTGCTTGTCTGGTCATTTACTAATTATGGCCAGCAGGTAAAGTTTAGCTCCTGTTTCAAAACGCGCTGGGTGTTTCTCGCTACTTCTATTTACATATTCGCAGTGGTAATAAGTTCCCCCATAATAAAACCCTTGTTAATGAATTTCAACCTACCTTTTTTCACAGCCCAAATGATATTAGGTGGGTTTACCGTCGGTCTTTATATATACGGAATAATTATACTGCGACACAAGCGCAGGACCGGTGATAATTGGCTGCTTAAAGGGCTCACTATTTTTTCCTTAATAAATGCTTTTTATCAAACAGCAATATTAATCAACAATTTTTTTACAATATCTTTTTATATGGCCGGTAAACAGTTGCCGACACCTCATTTCCTTTTTGTCATCTACTCTATAATCAATATTGCAATGCCTGCTATTCTTGTGATAATGCTTTTCAAGCACAGCGGGATAGAGTTCGGAAGAAGGATAACCAGGGATAAAGAGTGTGACTAAATAATTTAAAGGGGCTGAGTATGATTAGGTTAAACATAATAAGGTTCACAGGGAATTTTATTTACGTTTTCTTGATGGGGATAGTGATTAGTTCTGGCCTTAGATATCAGGAGTATTTGAAAAGTGTTGTTGCTGCTACTCAATTTAACCCTTACCCTAACCTGTTATTTAGTTCCTTTTTCTTTATAATTGTGGGCCTTTTAATTGCACTGCCCCGGTTTTTTATTAGGGTGAGAGAGCAAGGGCATTGGAAATTTGATTGGGTAAAATTTTTGTCCATTGGGTTGCCAACTTTTTATGCTAGCATTGCACCGCTGAGCTATTTTGTTATATCAGATACCATATGGCCGTCAGCACTCAGTACTCTTTTATTTGCTAATGGAACACTTCGTAGTATAAGTGGGCTTATATCGGGATATGTTTTTTTGACATCATTTGATAAAGTTTCGACCAATACAGTAGCTCTGGATAGGGACTTCAGAAATTGATGGTACCCAAAACACCTATCTTTTTTGTTAAAATGTTTTACAAAAGGTCTAATATTTCGATCAACCTTTGGAAGTTAATTACCATTGAGGGATACAGCTAATTAGGTTCAGACTTAGGAAACGAGGTGATGCCATTGAACCGCTTTTGCAAAACCAACAATTGGTTTCTTGTTCTATTTTTTTACCTTCTGACACTAGCACTTACAGGATGCGGTCAAGATTACATTGATAAGGTCCACAATTTAATTTTTTTCAAGGGTGAAGGCAACAAATGGGAGGCAACTATAATTGTAGAACCCACCGAAATTTGGGGAGAAGATGAGAGAGGTAGTATTACGCATGAAAGTACCTCCGGAAGATCCTTCTTGCTAACATATAAAGAAGATGATTTTGGCAATATTATTGTTACAAATTACGAATATAGAGATACCGCAGGTATGGGGGAAGAAAATGACGGGCCTATGAAGCTTAATTCTTTTGGAAGTATTGCCGAACCAGGGGTTTCTGGTAGAAACAGAGCGTTCTTCCGGGACCACGATGTGATAACTGTGACCGTGGATTGGAGAGATAGTAATGGAAACCATCAGGAAACTTTCAAACTTAGAGCAGTAAATAAAGAAAACCCGCCTAAAAAATTAGAACGGTATTTACGTTCCAATTAGATTTAATGTCAGGTTGTACCCCAAATAAAAACAGTTAATGCATAAAGTAAATAAGTCACTTTATACTCCTTGTTCGTTTTGTATTTCTATAACTTTATTTGGTTTACTAAAGTACTATCCCTCTATTATCTAGTAAAAAATATGTCGCATCCTGTCTGTAATGTGAACGGTAATAGAGAGGAGGAAGGTTAGTTTTGATACAGCTACTCTTTTGGCCTGCCGTTATTGTCGCCGTTTGTATATCTATTGTAGGGATAGTTAAGCGCCGGCCGGTTTTGTTATTCATAGGTGCGGGATTGATTCTGGTTTTTTCCTGGTATCTAAGCGGCACACCCCGTTTTAGGGCAATCGGGCCATTGCTTCTGTAGCTGCAGATTGGTGCAGCTTTAGCAGTATGGAGGGGATACCTATGGGTAGCATGGGTGCTGTTGACGCCTTTGTTTATTTTTTGGTTTTATTTGGCTATTATTCTCTACTAATAATCGTTTAAACTTCCGCCATCTTGGAGTAAGGGGTCGTACATCATAATAGCATGGTTTTCAGTTACCAATTTATCACCGATTTGGTTGCCATTAAAGTCGAAAACTTTACGCCGAAGTTCATTATGTCGCACATATCCACCCCACCACTCAGGAAATATGAAATGATTACTCTCGTAAATTTCATATTGGAAGTTTACAGGCTGCGCAGAGCGCCATTCGCCGTGTAGGTGAGAATCTCCCACCCATGTACGTAATTGAAACTCAGTGGCTGTGTCGTTCCGAATTTGCAGGTCAATGTAATTGTAAGCAACAGTGGCTCCACTACCGAAAGGCTGAGCCCGATTTGCATCAGGAAATACATCATAATCATGACGCCAGCGCTCCACAACGGTTAGAGGAGTGTGAAGAGTCATCCAATATATTAAGTTGGATAACTGACAAAGACCACCGCCAATGCCAGGGTGAAACGACCCGTTATGAAGAACTATACCTTCAACATAGCCTTTACTTTTAGCCGGTTTACCAATCGACCGCCAAAAAGAGAAAGTTTCTCTCGGTCTAATGACAACGCTATCAGTTTTAGCGGTAGCCAACCTTAAGTTAATAATTTTGTTGTGTTGAAGCCACATATCAACATTACGTAAGGGGCGGAGTAATGGTGTCTGGTGGCCAAAAACCAAAAACGGTAGGGTTTTAGATTTCCTTACTTTAGTATATTTCCTTCTGTTAATATACCAAGAAAAATAACGCAGAGTGGAGAAGTAAATTTGTCCCCCAAACAGCCGAGTTTTGGAACGCTTCTTGGGTTCCGAGTTCGGAATGCGCATTGAATTCACCTCTCCTTATCCTTTCAGTGGAACATTAGTGGAATATATTTATTCAAGGATGTATTCCTGTTGTTCAATCTTTTTTTGCCACCGGTTCAGTGATTCTTTATAGAAAACATACTTGCGGTTTACCTTGATGTAGGGGATATTTATGTTTTCTTCCTCAATGAGAAATTTCAATTCCTTAAAACTGAATCCCAAATATTCCGCTGCTTCGCTCATGTACATGGTTTGTTTTTCCCGGGTGGTTTCAGAATATCTTGTGATATAATCTTGTCTGAAATCATGTAGCTCTGAGGCCATATATCCGAGGTGGGATCCAATATCCTCAGTTTCAATGTCAAACCTTCGTCCAAAGTCTGATATTGCATTTGCCAAAACGTGAGATCCAATAATAAAGCTTAAACCAAGGAATACAATAGCGGCGGAAATCAACAGCTTGTCCTTGTTCATTTGTGCCTCCTAATAACTATAATTTTTTGTTAATGTATGTTGCAGCTCGTTATTCTTATGATATTGCCAGAAAGAAAGGCTGGAGACTAAAATTAAGGCGCCTAATAGAATCTTTGACCAGTGTTTATTTTTCATTATTGTTGAACCTCACAGCTTTAATATATTTGTTCATGCACCCAGTCTATAGTTGCAAGCAAGCCCAAGAAAATTTCAACCTACTAGTGTCAAAAAAACGGCTATTGTTACAGTTCTTTTTCAATTTTCGGTTTTCCTGTATGGTCGGATTGGAACATTATCAGGGATTGAGTAGTCAGTTAAAGAAAGAAAGTACATTGTGATAAAGGGAAGGAGCACATCGCACCCTTGTTTTCTATGCAGGAGGTATTAAGCAATTACCATGTGGTTAATAGCCCTATTAATTACTCTTACAATTTTAATTTGTTCAATTTTGGCTGCAGTTAGGACGGCTCAGATTCTGGAAGAGCTAAAGGAAATTAGGCAGGCCCTGGGGATAAATGTTAACCAGGATGATAAATTATTTACGGATAGGCTGGAGGAAATGGAACGGCAGCATGACTGCGGGCCTGAATCCGGTAATGGCGAAAACAAATATTAGGATAAAGACCTAAAAACGAACAGCTGGCAAAAGGGGAGTGCTGGATGAAAAAAGTCATTATAACTCTTTTTTTTGTGGTCTTGGTGATGGTCGGCGGTTGTGGGAACGTTGAAAAACAGAAACTGCCACCAACACAACAGGATCGATCTATAATGCCTAAAGAAAAATTATTATATGAAATATCTTATAACGGAATGAGTCTGGAAAAACAGATCAAATTAAAGGAACTAATGAGCCATTCCTCTTATATAATAGGTTCAGTTTTATCTCACAACTATTTTAGCGATGTTGGCGACCAAGAACTCTGGCAGAACGCTAGAAGGAACGAATTGAGAATTGATTACGTCAAGTTTCACAACTTGTTTGATAGAGAAATGTCAACCTCTAAAGATTTTAATCGTAACCTTTGGCAAATAGACGAATCTTACTTGCAAGCAATAACTGCAATGAAAATGAAAAAACTCGATAATGGGTTTCAGACCGACAAAGAAGGGGTAAAGGAATCGTTCAACGAATTGTTTACCATTTTCTTGACGGAAAAATCTTTTAAAATGCACTCTAATTATTCGGATGCAGAGGATAGGTTTGAGCGATTTAAAAAGTATGCTGCAAATGATTTTGAATATGAAAAAGGTTTGTTCGAATAATAAAACTCTTCAACTCCATCGGATCGGTTGAAAACCATACTTTCTTTTTTATGGTCTAAAATCAATCTTTAATTCTTCTCTTACAACTTCTACTCTGTTTTCATCCAATGGCATAATACATAGGGAGGAATGAAAGGGTATTACTGTCCAACTAAACAATAAAAAGGGGAAAGGTGGATGTTTATGGATAGGATGCCTATTATTAGCCTGCTGTTATATTCAATACCGGAAGAATTTTTACTTTTCACCTTTGGATTAGTAATCTTGGGTCAAAAATCCCCTTTCCCAGGTTCTTAGCACCTCTGTGGTGGCAGCTGTAGGGACTTATTTCATTAGACTTCTGCCGTTTCCTTTTGGGATAAACGGAATTATCTCTGTGATATTGATTTGGTGATATTTATAGTTCTTTTGAAATTAAATTTTAAACAGGCCTTTCTAGCAACATTATTGAGTATGAGCACATTGTTAGCCCTGGAAAATTCGGTGTTGTTCTTGATACGGATGCACCTAGGGCTGACTATTAAGGAAATTTGGCAGTACAACTCTACTCAGGACCTTTATAGGCTGGCCAAACTTGTTGCTTTTAGCCCTGATTATCTGGTTTATATACAAGGTAGAAGCTTTTTTCAATGGCTTCGTGAGGATCATGGCACATACATAAAGTGGATGATAATTTTTACTTTAATTTAGGCAGTCGGTTTGATTCTAATCAACTTAATAATCCCTAATAGATAGTGAATATGAATTAGCCGCTTACTGCACAAAAAGCGACAAGCTTAAACAACCCTGCCATAAGAAAATAGAATATAATGTCATAAAGATTTTCAAATAGGTCATAACTTATATATCTTAGTTAGTGACTAGTGTTTTGGAGGGGATAGTAATGAATGCGGATTTAATCGGTATCTTATATATAGTTGGTATGTTGCTTTTCTGGGGCTCGATTTTTGGTTTAGTATTTGCAGTAGTTAAATTCGTAAAGCGGAAAAATGACCACAACAAACAAGTTCTACATAAACTTGATGAAATTGTTCTTTTACTCAAGAAAAAGGATTAAAATAAAAAAGCTTTAAATTATACCTATTATACGCAGGAAGGAAGAAAATGAGATATATGGAATATAACATATTAAAGCAATTATTAAAAGGAATGATGTTTTCAAATGGAAAATCTTAATAAAAAATCAGCTGATATATTAGCAAGTATTGTTTTAGGCTACTTTAGTGCGATCCTTTTTGAGGGTGATAACAATACCTTTTTGTTAGCCTCAATATTTTGGCTTTTAGCAGCGATGCATTACCGTAATTCTAAGCAAACAAATAAAAAAGAATAAACTATACCAAAAACGGCACATTTACCGTCTTGTGTCCTAGAGTAAATAACCATGGGAAAAAAGCCCAGAATTTTTCTTATTATTGTCCTTAAAGCCAATCACTCACCTCAGTATCGTCACTTAGCTTTTTTTAAGGTAGGGTTTGAAGTATTAAGATCAATCACTACAATCCCTTCAATCGTGCTTGCTAAATATTTGTTCTCGAAAGGTGTGTCCTTAATTTCTCCGATGTGTCTATCGGCTAAATTATAAGCATTGCCAATAAGTGAACAAATTTCGGTTCTTGTTTCCGGTTCTACCTCGGTTAAACCTAACTGCTCGGGGATTTTACTAATCAAGCTTATGTTACTACCGTTTTTACTTGGGGGCAAATTGGCATAATTCTTTCTATGCCGAAACTTTGAGGCTATTTCTTCCAGTCGTTTGGACAAATAATTAAGTTTGATTCCACTGCGAAAAGTCCAAATTTAAGCAATTGTGTCCATATATAGTTAAGAGCAAATCTTTGACGGTTATATATTGTAGTTGATTTATAGAAAATAGGGTTTCTGCAGCGAAATCAAGTTTAATAATAATAATGATTATTCCTATAGGGATAATCAGAGAGATCGGAAACCCAAGATACCAATTAATATACTCATAATTTCGTAATGCCCCAATTTTTAACATCTCCTTTAAATTGCAAGCTACCGGTCTATTTTACTGTTCCATTCTGGTTTAATTTATTGACGTCAAAATTTGGGACGAAATATATTTTGGGGTATCCCATTTCCATGGTTTTGGGGTCAGGATTATATTTTATATGTCTAGGTATTCTTAAATTAGGGTACCAAGCAGGAAGATTAGGAATTAAACCCATCATGGCCGGTAAAACTCTTCATTGTTGAGATAACCTTGGATATGGTATTATTTTATAGCTGGTAGGCCTAAAGAAAACTTTCCTCATTTTTATCGTTTCAATTTGGTTGCCCCACTCTATTGTTGCCTCAATAGTATCTCGTGAATGGCCTAATAAATCATAAGAGAGTAAGTGCACTCTGTCAGTAAACTCCTTTTTTTCAGGAGTTGTATTATTGACACTGTGATCTACCCCTCCACTCCAGCCATGGAGCACATTAGTAGGTCTGCTAAAAGTATAGTCGTCTTTAGTTTTCACTACCCAGCGCCCGTTTTTATTTGTAGCCGTTACATTTTTGTGCACGACGGCGGATTCCCAACCAATTCTTTTAGATGCTAATTCTGAAAGTTTCCCCTTATATTCCACAGTAAATATACCGCTAGTGTATAAATGACTACTCAGTCGTAGTCCATCATTGACCACAAATTCTAAAGCCCAATGATTGCCCTCCCCTCTAAAAACGGCAATATAATCATCGTCACCAGGTTTGCCGGTAAAAGACCGTGAGTTTTGCCCGGTATCAGAGATGCAGGTTGTTATGCCCTTAAGACTAAATTGATTGCCCCTATCAAAAATAATCGGCTGTGGGTTTTCAACCATCCAGCTGTTTTCTTGTTTAATCAGGGGTAAAAAACCATTTACGGGCTCGTTTTCCCGGTTAGTGCCTGCAAAGAAAATCCGGGCTGTAGTTCTTTCCGGCCCTTCATTAAAAGTTGACCCTGAAATATAAAAAAATTGCAGGTTTATTGGTTTTTCCTTGAAGTCAGGTACCGTCGAATCTGACTTCAAAGTTGTATCTGCAAGCATTTTATTAGCTTCCGAATATTTATGATTAATAAGGGATGTTATATAGTTACGGGCTGCTTTCTCTGCCCTGGGTTGATCATACTCGGGTGAACAACCGGCAAGTATGGTCAGTGTTAACGCGCATATCAGGGAAAATATTAATCTTGCAAACAACTGGTTACCTCCTACCAATATACTATTCAACAATTACAGATTACCAATTACCAGGGACAATCACCTAAAATTCCTGCTACTTATTTTTTACTGGTTAACGAGCGTATTAGTAAAACACCTGCAATAATGTCAATAGCCATTTGGGACTCACGATAACGCAGAGGCTCTATTAACCAGGGTTTACCTACACCGAACCAAAAAAGCCAGTAATAATCAGGGACAAAACCAATTATTAAAACCAAGAGTGCAGGTATAATCAGCCAATTTACTTTAAATCCACTTCTGAAAATGGTTTTCAAACCATGCCATTCGATAGAAATTCCAATTAGTATTCCATAAAGTGTTAGCAATGTATAAGGTTCATACTGGGAGCCATTTCTTTAATCAGTCTTTGTATTTCTCCATACATATCTGCTGTTAAATAAATACAGGTAATGACTACAATAGTAGCACTAACTTTTAAAATCCGTTCTTGAATAAATAACACCTCGTTTTCAAATCAATGTGTACTCCAATCGCATAAACAATTTACTACGGGGCAATTCAGTGCCTTCTAACTTTGCTAGTGTCTTAAAAAAGGCATTTGTTACAGTCTTTTTTAAACTTTTAGGTAGACATTCAAAAGGTATTCTTTAGAGAAAAGAGTAAGATGTACCGGGAGATCCAGTGATACGGCAACCCGGGACTGGTTATGAAGAAATGAGCTAAGCCGCCACTCAGGGTCAAAAAAAGGTAACATAGGGAGGAATAAGAGGGTATTACTGTCCAACTAAATAATAAAAAGGGAAAGGTGGATGTTTATGGATAGGATGCCGCTTATTACCCTGCTGTTGTATTCAATACCGGAAGAACTTTTAATTTTCACCTTTGGGCTAATAATCTTAGGGCAAAAAGTCCACTTTCCCAGGGTTCTCGGCACCTCTGTGTTGGCAGCTGTAGGGACTTATTTCATTAGACTTTTGCCGCTCCCTTTTGGGTTTAACGCTATCATTTCTGTGGCGTTAATTATTGTGCTATTTATGGTTCTTTTTAAAATGAACTTCAAACAGGCCTTTCTGGCAACCTTATTATGTACGAGCACACTTTTAGCCCTGGAGAATTCGGTTACGCTTTTACTTGAAATGCAATTAGGTTTAAGCATTGAGAAAATCTGGCAAGAGCCTTTACTCCGGACACTTATAGGCTGGCCAAATTTGTTTATTTTTGCCTTTGTTACGTGGTTTATATACAAGAAGAGAATTCGTTTAAATATAGTAAAATGAAGTGGACTGTATTCGCATGTATTCCAAACCGGTTGAGCGATTAATCATATTGTTAATGATCGAAACCTTCTTAATTTTATTGGCGGCCAGAGTTGTGGCCTTTTACAACCATCAGATCACTATATCGGACCTTTTAATTATATTTGTGGCTGTTTGTAATTATCTGATAGTAGTGCTGGTTATCAAGTGGCTGTTTAATATGGATTTTGTAACCCAAAAACTTAATATGCACTCAGAAGCTGCAGAAGAGGCACTGCGGTTAATCCGTAGTGAAAGGCATGAATTTGTTAACCACCTGCATTCTGTCTATGGTTTAATGGTTACCGGAGAGCATGAAGAGGCTGCGCAGTATTTGAAAAATGTAGGAACAGATTGCCGCTTTAACAGCTGGCTTTTGAGCATTCCCAATGCCCCGCTGCGGGTGCTGCTGGAGAATAAGAGGGGTATGGCAAGTACCAGGGGCATTGCTTTTACACTGGAAGTACAAAGCGACATGAAGCTTTTTCATATGGGATCCAAGGATATCACCACAGTATTTGGTAATATACTGGATAACGCCATAGCAGCAGTAACTGAACACGATAACAATACTCAAAAAGAAATTAAATTTACCATAGTGGAGACAAGCGGTTCTTATCATTTTTCCATAATGAATTCCGGGCCGGCCATTGATGAGAAGATTGCAGGAAAGATGTTTGAAGATGGGTTTTCAACTAAAGGAAACTACCGAGGGTATGGACTGGCCCTGGTTAGGAAAACTGTCAATTCTTACGGGGGCAGAGTACTGTACAGTGAGGAAGATAAGAGCTTTTGGATTTCCATTCCTAAGAGCCAAACTAACCACAGCCTGCCTGGTGCAATATCATAAAACATTATGGAGGAGTTACGGTGCGGGTAATTATTGCCGATGATAACCACGCAGAATTAAAGTACATAAAACAATTGCTTAGTCAAGAAAATGATGTTGAGATTATCAGCGAGGCTTACAATGGCGAGGATGCATTAAAAGCCATTAATAATTATAACCCTGACGTAGCATTTTTGGATATAACCATGCCCGGGATGTCCGGAGTGGCCCTGGCAAGAGAAATAGATGAAACAGTTTTTACTGTCTTTATCACAGCCCACAATGAATTTGCTTTGGATGCATTTGAGATTGGGTCAGTGGATTATTTATTGAAACCGGTTACTCCTGAAAGATTAAAGCTTAGCTTAAAGCGCATCAGGGAGAGGCTTTCGTCAAAACCGAACGCAAAAATTTCAGTTAATGTTAAAGGTGAAATAGTCTCAATTGCCACAGACAAAATTATTTTTATTGAAACGGTTCCTCTGGGTAAAAAAGTCTCCATATGTACAACAAACAGTAAGTATATTGTTGCCGGGAAGCTAGCAGGTTTTGAAAAACAGCTAAGGCACCTGGGCTTTGCCCGTTGTCATAAAAGTTTTATTGTAAATGTAGATAGAATAAAAAGACTAATACCTACCGGTGACAAAACTTACACAGCAGTTATGCAGGGGTCTGATCAAGAGGTGCTGGTGAGCAGGAAATATGCTCCGGTGGTCAAGTCTATGCTTTAAAATAGCCTTGCTGGGGGTCCATTAGATGAGTATGGAGAGGTCACCCATGGGCAGCATTCAGGAATAAAAGGAGATGAGGAGAATCTCAAAGGCTAATAAGTTAATTACTGTGGTATACGTGGTTATTTTATTATGGTTAATCGTCTCCGCTTACTTTTTCAGTCAACACTTCTACACTGTAAGAAGAATAGACCTTAATGAAAAAGTAATTACAGATAATGGCCCCATAAGGGTAGAAGAAATAGTGCTTACGAACGTAAAAAGAGACTATTCTTTTGATGACCCTCCCTGGTACCACGACTTTGCGGCAAAACACCCTTCGAGACTCACAACGAGCTTAATGAAAGTATTCTATTTTTACAGTACCCCCTATGAGGTAAATAAAGACTTCGGAAGGATAAATGTCAAGGGTTTCCTTGTTTCAGAGTCTCCTGAGCTTGATACAGAAGGATTATTAGATCTATTAGATATTGATGTTACGGACAAAAACAACTCTGCCTTTACCTCAGGCGAAGGGTTAAAATCCAGTAGTCGCGGCAATGTAGTTTTTTTTGAAAGCTACGGGGATAATTTCCCATTTGACATTGATATTTTTAAGGTTGATGCTGAAAATGAGGATGATGAAAAGATCTGGGAACTAACCTTTAACCAAACTCATTGGGAATCACATACCTATAATGACTTTTTTACCCCAAAACCTCCGCGGGAAGAGTTTGAAACGGAACGAAAATTAACAAAGATTTATTATACATTACGAAAAGGTAGTAAAGAGGAAATAGAAGGCTTTATGCTACCTAATGTAAGGGATGAATTCCCTTGGGGAAAACTTAACCACCAATATTGGGCTTCACCTTGGAGCAGTTATAGATATCTTAATTACGAGGGAGAGTATCAGGAATACCGCGATGTATACACCTATAATCTAAACTTTCGCGATCCCGATGACCGTTCTTTAGTCGCACAACAGAAGATTTATCTTATTTACAAAGATGGGGTCTGGAAAATAATTAACGTTGGGTCTCTGGAGGAAGTGGGGTTAAAGTGAGTTACGTTGACAAGGGGTTTACACTTGGTAAAAATAATCAGACTCTCTCCGCATTTAATTTAAATACGTTTTTGGTGAGTCCCCGAGGCAATTTCAATCAAAGTAGCGCCTTTGGGAAGTCTTTTACAGACGGGGCCTCGCGTACGGTACACTGGGGTCATTCCTTCGGTTACCATATCAACATATGAGGTTAATAAAAAAGTTACAAAAAGGTAATTTTAAGAACTGGCATTTAACATGATCATAACTGGTAAAGATATTTCATATAAGTACCATTTATGCTATAATGGGTACAAACTAACAGGGCTTGTTAGATTTTTAACAAACGGGAGGGGTATTGGTGAATTTACTTATTATGGGACCACCGGGAGCCGGTAAAGGAACCCAAGCTGAAAGACTAGTTAAAGAAGTGGATATTACCCACATTTCTACAGGCGATATGTTCCGTGCTGCCATTAAAGAAGGCACAGATATGGGCAAAAAGGCCAAGGAATTTATGGACCAGGGTGCTCTGGTTCCTGATGAAGTTGTAGTGGGAATGGTTAAAGAGCGTCTTTCCAAGCCTGACTGTGAAAAAGGCTTTTTGCTAGACGGTTTTCCCAGGACCCTTGAACAGGCGAAGTCATTGGACGAGACATTAAAAGACCTGAACATAAAGATCGACGGTGTAATTAACATTGCAGTACCCAGGGAAAGATTAATGGCCAGATTAACCGGGCGTAGGATTTGTAAGGATTGCGGTGTCAGCTTCCACGTAATGTTTAATAAGCCCAAAGAAGAGGGAAAATGTGATGCGTGCGGGGGAGAGCTTTACCAGCGCAGCGATGACAACGAAGAGGCAGTAGGCAAGCGCCTGGACGTATACGAGCAGCAAACACAACCCTTGATTGATTACTACACCAATCAAGGCCTCCTACTGGAAATCAACGGAGACCAGGACATCAACAAAGTTCTGGACGATGTGCTTGCAGCAGTAAAGAAGTAAGTTTATTTAACCCCCCGGCCTACCCGGGGGTTTTTTATTTGACGTAAAGCTTACAAGTGCAGCTAGTGTTAAACAAGGGGGGATTTTGTATTGGGTCAGTACGCTGGGTTAGCAGGGGTTTACGATTACCTGGTGCAGGGTGTAGATTTTGAGGGATGGATAGATTACGTGGAGCAAATATTGAAAAAATTTAATACTTCGGCAGTTTCCGTTGCCGACCTGGCCTGCGGCACCGGAAATACTAGCATTCCCTTTGCCCGGCGGGGATACCTTACCACTGGAATTGATATAGCACCGGAAATGATTACCCTGGCCAGAGAAAAGGCCCATGCGCAAGGTATTGATATCCAGTTTGCCGAGCAGGATATGAGAGTGCTTCACTTGCCCCGTAAGTTTGACCTCATTACATGCTTTCACGACGGGCTTAATTATTTACTTTCCCAGGAAGACTTAAGAAAAGTATTCCAAGGTGTACATAAAAACCTGGTTCCCGGAGGAATGTTTATATTTGATTTGAATGCGGTTAAATGGCTTTCAGGCAGTAAAAGAGAAACTAACTGCATTGATGAACCTGAACTTACCATAGTTTGGGAAAGTTTTTATGACCACTCCCAATCCATCTGGCAAATCGATGTAATAGGCTTTATGAAACAAGGAAGTCATTATAAAAAGTTTAAAGAAAGCCATCAAGAAAAGGCATATTCTCCTGCAGAAATAATACCCCTTTTGGAACAATCAGGATTTAAATTTTTAGATGTGTACGATGCCTTTACTTTTAACCCACCGGACGATAACAGCCTCCGACATTTTTACATAGCATCCAGCTAAAGTCTTTAAAGTGGGAATGTGAGCTTAGATTAAAATATTGAGGTGAAGTAAATGAGCAAAGATTTAATTCCTGATTCTAATTTTGCTATCATAGGCGGTTCCAGTACTTTTTCGCTTAACTTTCCTGAAGATTTAAATAACGATTATGCTAATTTAGAAATTAAGGATAGTGACATGGTTTTTTCTACTCCTTACGGTGAAACCCCTCCATTTAAGTTTTTTACGATAGATGGAAAAAGCGTTTTAACGGTGAAAATGCATGGCTGGCGCCACGGGGTTCCCAGGGGATTAGCATCCCAGCAGGTGTTCTGGGTTCTACAACAGGCCGGTGTCCACCAGATCATAGTGGAGGGCGGCGTGGGTGCTATCAATCACCTGCTAAGACCTAAAGACCTGCTGGTACCCTCAGATTATTTAGATTTTACCATGCGTAAAGATGTAGGCCTTGGAGGCCAACACCTGCTTATCATGCGCGACCCGGTCTGCTCAGAAATAAAAATATCTTTACTTCAGGCCATAGAGGAGAATAAACCTGTTGATGCCCGTGTTTTTGACCGCGGCATCTATGCAGTGACCGACGGCAGGCACTTTGAGAGCAGGGCAGAGATTGCCATGCTAAAAAACATGGGAGCAGACATTGTAGGGCAGAGCATGTGCCCTGAGGTATACTTGGCCAGGGAAATAGGGGCATGTTATGCCAGGTTAGACATGGTGGTCAATTATGCTGAGGGAATAGTGGAAGATTGGAAGCACGACGAGCTAAAAGAAATATATTACGGAGAGGCAATGCAAATAGGGAAGATTCTCT
Organism: Bacillota bacterium; assembly: GCA_009711705.1. Lineage (GTDB taxonomy): Bacteria > Bacillota > Desulfotomaculia > Desulfotomaculales > VENG01 > VENG01. Next base: position 211,951 of record VENG01000001.1, on the reverse strand, counting down.
TGGATACCGTTTCCTTAACAGAGCCCAGAAAAAGATGTGAATGTGTTGAGCTAAGAAAAGAGACTATCCTAAAATAATAGATATAAAATTCCAGTAATAAATAGCGGTATCTCCCGCATAATATTTGTTAGAAAAAGAAAAGAGGTGGTAGCCTAAAGAAGCCAAAAATTGCTTAAAACAGTAGGTGTATTTAGTGAAAAGGGAAATTATAGAGTAGCGTCTTTGAGATCAGATAAAGGAAGAAAAAGAGGATGGCGGGCTGATGTCTCGCCATCCTCTTTCAATCAAATTACTCTTTTTGCTTACTGGCATAGTATTCTAATTTTCCCATGTAATCTTTGATTTGACTGATCAGTAGAATATATAGTTTCAGCTCACTTGCAGAACACTCCCGCACTAACAGCAGCAACTCTTGAGTTAACAAATCCCGAGAGGAAATGTTACTCTGGCTTTCATTTTCACTTTCTCCTATTAAATCCTCTACTTTTAAATTTAACGCCCTGGAAATCTTACTTAAGGTCTTAAGAGAAGGAATCTTGTTACCCCTTTCCACCTGGCCTACATAACTGTAATGTAAATTTGCCCTCGCAGCCAGGCGCTCTTGGGTAAGGCCCAGTTTAAGCCTTGCATCCTTTATACGACGCCCAATCAAACCATCCTTCAGCCCGGGCAAATCAATCGCCTCCAAATTCAAAATCTTAAATCGACTTTTCCTTTCACGTATTGACGGTTATACTCTGAACAAGTTAAAATATACTGATAATTGCCGCTATTGAAAGGAGTGTATTTATTGGAAAAGCAAGACATTGTAATCATCGGTGGTGGCCCGGCCGGCCTTGCAGCGGGTATATATGCGTCAAGGGCAGCCCTTAAGGTTACTCTATTGGAACAGGGAATGCCCGGTGGGTTGATGGCGAATACCGAAATTATAGAAAACTATCCTGGGTTTGCCGAAGGTATCGGCGGACCGGAATTAACAATGCGGATGCAGGAACAGGCAGTTCGTTTTGGATTACAAATTGATAACACCGGCGTGGAGTGCATTAAATCCACAGGCAAAGAATTTGAAATCAAAACTGACGAAGATACTATATCTTCAAAAACCGTTATTCTTGCTTCCGGTGCCTCTCCCCGGTGGCTGAATGTAAAAGGTGAAAAAGAATTTCACGGCAAAGGTGTTTCTTACTGCGCCACCTGCGACGGTGCATTTTTTAAGGATAAAACTGTTGCCGTGGTGGGAGGCGGAGATGCTGCCGTTGAGGAAGCACTCTTCTTAACTAAATTTGCCGAAAAAGTGTACATAATTCACCGCCGGGATGAATTGCGGGCTACTAAAGTGATCCAGTCAAAAGCTTTGCAAAACTCTAAAATAAAAATAGAATGGAATAGTATTGTAGATGAAATAAAAGGCTCCTCTACCGTAGAAAACATTATGCTGCGTGATACCCAGGACAATTCCACCAGAGAATTACACGTTGACGGTATTTTTATTTATGTAGGAACCAAGCCTAGTTCCGAACTTGTGGCCGACATGGCCGAGCTGGATCCCAAGGGTTATATTGTAACAGATGATGAAATGAAAACTTCACAACCGGGCCTTTTCGCTGCCGGAGACGTAAGGCAAAAGCTTCTCAGGCAAGTAGTAACCGCAGTTGCCGATGGTGCAATTGCAGCCTTCGCAGCAGAAAAGTACCTGGAGGATAATGCCGCAAAAAAGTAGCTGTATCTATAGATACAGCAGAGAAAGGGAGAGGAGATTAGGTTTTTTACTTTTATTATTGGTATCTTATAACCTTTACCGGTATTAAGGAATGCTTAATTGCTTAACGGCCATATTTACTATACAAGTGGGCATATGCATCGGGTTACAGGGAAAGTTTAAGGCCTACCTTACAGGTAGGCCTTTTAAATGTAAAAACGACCACTTACCAACAGGATTTTTACCGCTGACGGCGAAGTTTATATTAAATATTCTAATTGTTTAAACATCATCTGGAGGTGAACGACTTGCAAGACCTAATCGATAGATTTAAGTCAGGTGAGCAGCGGGCATTGGCCCGTCTTATCTCAAAACTGGAAAATGAAGCCCCTGACCGGGAAGAAGTTTTAAAGAAACTATTTCATTTGACCGGAAGGGCTAAGATATTAGGAGTTACAGGTTCCCCCGGTGCCGGCAAGAGTTCATTAGTTGACCAATTGGCAAAGTTAATCAGACAAAGAGGAGAAACCGTCGGTATTGTAGCAGTAGATCCAAGTAGTCCTTTTTCAGGAGGGGCACTTCTGGGAGACAGGATCCGCATGGGTGAACTGTCCATGGACAAGGGAGTATTTATTCGCAGTATGGGTACTCGCGGCAGTCTAGGGGGATTAGCCAAGACCTCAAAAGAGGCTGTTAAAGCCATGGATGCCTTTGGTATGGACTGGGTAATTATTGAAACAGTTGGAGTAGGCCAGGCTGAACTGGACATAATGCACGTAGCCAATACAGTTATGGTTGTACTCACTCCGGGAGCAGGAGACGCCATTCAAACCTTGAAGGCCGGTATTATGGAGATTGCCGATGTTTTTGCCGTTCATAAGTGCGACCTGCCTGGGGCAAATAGAATAGCAACCGATGTTGATATTATGTTGGACCAACAGGGTAACCAAAAGGATTGGAGACCACCGGTGATTCAGGCTTCCTCGGCAAAGAACATCGGTTTAAGCGAATTATTGGACAAAGTTATTGAACATTACCAGTACCTTAAGGATAATGGCTTGTTAGAAGCCCAGCGCCGCGAAAGGGCAAAGTCAGAGACATTGGAAGTTGTAGATTACCGCTGGCACCAGCTGGTTAGAGAGCATACAAATTACCCCGGCAAGGTTAGTGAAATGCTGGAAAAGGTTGCGAACATGGATATGGATCCTTACGAAGCAGCAAGTTCAATTCTGGAATTTGTCACCACTAATTTTGATTGGAATGAACTTACAAACCCTGGTTTAAAATAGGTCCGTAAATCAAAGTAAGTAGGAAGGAGAAATAAATTGGGTAAGGACAATGAACTGGCAGAAAGAGCTGCTTACTTGGTGGATTACGTGGACCTGGCCCTGGAAAAGATAAAGAATCTACCTGAAAACGATGCTGCGGAATACAAATCTTTTATGCATGGACAGGTATACGGCATAGGAATGGCGCTTCGGATTTTATTCCCTGGTGAAGAGAACTGGGGAGAAAAAGCGGCGCTAAAAATAAGACCGGTTCTTACGGAGCACAAGTGCGAATGCGAGGATTAATAATACTGTCTAGTAAAGGCCTCAGAGGGAATGCGTTGAAATTAATGCAGACATTCCTTTGGGGTTTATTTTTTTTTGCCAGGATTATAGGATCGCTTGAATTTTTAAAAGACTAACGGCAAGGCTGAGGAATGATACATATTTTCCCGCCGGAATGACTTAAATTCTTGATGCATGTATTACTCTTGGGTCTGTTTTTTTTACGAAAATAAATTTTCATTCTAGTTTGTGTATATGGTTAATGTGAGTTTTGACGAGATCAATGGGATAAGCGGGATAAAAGGCTTTGCATGTGGGGCTTTGAGGCAAACAATTTTTTTAGACAGGATTAACAGGATCAACAGGATTTTTTAAAAATAAAAAACTCAATCGAAAGTCTTTATCATCTAAACAGAGCTTTGGACAAGTCCAAAGTTCTAAAGCAAACAATTTAAAAATGCTTTTAAAGACCCAAAAGCAATGACCCCAAAGCATCCTGCAAATCCTGTAATCCTGTCAAAGAAAAAAGACCCATAAGCCTAGACCCAAACAATACTTTTAAGCAAGGAAGCAAGAGGACTCGTCCGGGACTGCTGAAAAAGTCCAGATTCATGTCATTCTGAATGAAACGAAGTGAAATGAAGAATCTTAAAAGTCGCATAAATACTCAGATTCTTCGCTGCACTCAGAATGACAATCTTGTATCTTTGCTGTTTTTTTCACAAAAATAAATTTTCATTCTAGTTTGTGTATATGTTTCATGTGAGTTTTGACGGGATTAACGGGATTTTTGGGATTTTAAAAAATTTCGTCATTGACCTATCAAATTAAGCTGCGGGATACGGGAGAATGGTATTTACCACCGCTTTTTAAGACCCAATCCCATTAATCCCGTCGAAAAATAAAAGACCCCTAAGAAATGCCCTAAAATCTTTAAATATTAAATCTTTATCCTGTAATCCTGTAATCCTGTCAAAGAATACCCCAAAGGAATACCCAAAATCTCTTAGTCTTTACCCTCTCTAGACTACCTTCTTATCGTATCCGGTAAATAAATCTCTGGTTCTTCAATCCCACCACGGAGAGGTAGGGATTTTTCCAGTAGATAAAACCCTTTGCTATCACGGCTGATAACCGTGGTGGTGCAAACAATGTTGCCAGCAGCACCACGCACCGGCTTTTTCTCAAATGACTGGGTCTTGGCCTCAAGAATCTCATCCGGGGATTCCCCTGCTTTCACGGTGTAATCAAAATAATAAAAAGCCGGCCACTCCCCATTATCATCCCAAACAGCATCCGAATCTTTCTCTTCATCACCGGGCTGGGTAAACTTACAGGTTTTAACTATAGATTCCTGTTTCGTTAGGTTAAAATCACCTATATTTTCAGCAAAAGAAATATGATGCCCCAATCGTACAAAACCAGAAGCTATGTATATTTCATAAGCCACCCGAGCACAAATGGAAGCATCTTTCAAGGATGCCAGCAGCCGGTCAAAGCCGGCAATGCGTTCAAGAATCTTTATGTCATCAACCAGCCTAACCAGCAACAACGCCTCAGCAGAAGGTGTCAATTGTCCGGTAAGCTGGTAAAGGGCCGTCTGCTCGCGGCAAATATACCACATTATGGCCACAGGAGAGACCCCTGACTGCCGAAAATCCACGTATCTCCCCGAGGTGGTCCTTTCCGGGTCAAAATCTTTCATTTGGTCTACACTATCTTTCAGCCAACCTGACCCCAAAGTGTGCTCCACAAAATCTAAAGCTTCCTCAAGCTGTGCCGGTTCCAAATTGAGTCCCCCTTCAATCACAAATCCCGTCATTGGAAGGAATTATTTTTATTAAGGCGAATTATATCATATAATTTTAACACAGGCATACCAGCCAAGGGCGTGATTATATGCAAGATTTTTGTGTTTGTGACCTGGAAACTACCGGGCTGGAACCTCGCCAGGACCAGATAATTGAAATAGGTTTAGTTAAGGTACAGCAAGGTGAGATAAAAGAAACCTTTGAATCTCTGGTTAATCCGGGGACTCTGTTACCTGTAAAAGTGAAAAGGCTTACCGGCCTGCAGGATGATATGTTTAAAGAAAGTCCGTTTTTAAGTGACATTGCCCCCGACATCATTGAATTCATTGGAGATCTTCCCCTTGTGGGGCACAATGTTTCTTTTGATGCTTCTTTTCTTGCATGGCATCTGGGCATAGAAATCCCAAAACAATTTGATACATTGGAGCTGGCTAGAATAATTTGCCCCGATTCCCCCCGGCACCGCCTGCATGATCTTTGTGTTTCTTTAAACATAGAGCTGTCCCACCGGCACAGAGCCCTTTCCGATGCCCAGGCAACCGCTCAGCTGTCCTTTGCTCTAATGCATAAAGTGCAAAATTTAAGTCTGGCCTACCTGGCACGTGTAAACAACTTTCTCAAGCAGGCAGATTCAGCCTGGATTGCTTATACTGCTTCTATTATTAAAGATAAAATGCGTACGCTAACGGGCGAAGGCCTTAAAATTAGTTACCCGTTACCGGATACAGTCAAAAGGAGAAAACCGAGACATTCCCAAATTACAGAAATTATACCGGTAAACAAGGAATATATAAAAAGTTTATTTTCTGCTACCGGCCCTCTTAAAGATCAATTAAGCTACTTTGAAGTACGGCCTCAACAAGTACAAATGGCTGACGCGGTTACAGACTCACTCAACGAAAATAAGTGCCTCTTAATGGAAGCTGGTACAGGAACAGGTAAATCACTTGCTTATTTAATTCCTTCTTTAGAGTGGGCCATTGCCAACCGCCAGCGGACCCTTATTGCAACTCAAACTATAAACCTGCAAGAACAACTTTGGACTAAGGATATTCCTATTCTAAAAAGTACCCTGGAGAACGATTTCTCTGCCGCACTGGTCAAAGGAAGGAGTAATTACCTTTGCTTGCGACGTTGGGAAACTGTCATGGACAGGGAAGTGCAATTAAATGAGGACGAAGCGCATTTTTTTGCCCGCATACTGGTTTGGCTGGGAAAAACCAAAACGGGGGATAAAAGTGAGTTAAACCTTAGTAAAAAAGAGCAGGAATATTGGCTGCAAATATGCTCTGACCCCGAAATTTGCCAGAGTTCCTACTGCCGGTGGTTTCACCGCCACTGTTTTGTAGGCAGGGCAAGAATGAAAGCCGAAAATGCAGATCTCATTATTACAAACCACTCTCTTTTATTCTCAGACTTGCGTTCTGAACATAAGATATTACCTTCATTCGGTCCATTAATTATAGATGAGGCTCACCATTTAGAAGATGCGGCAACGTCACACCTGGGCAAACAAGTATCTCGTGTAGTGGTAAGACAGTGGCTGCAATCAATTTATAAAACCGCCGGCAAGCTAACCGCATTAATACCTCCCAGTGAAGACAAACAGTGGCAGGAAAACTTAAATAACATCAGAAAAGAGAGACAAAACGCCGGGCAGCAAGTTACCCAATTTGCCCAATCTATAGGCATATCCCTTAAACCTTTAGGTAACGAAAGCTTTTTTAAGACTGCTATTCGCCTGAGGCCGAATGAAGATATACACCAGTTCCTCAAATCTGAAGGGGCAAACTTAATTACAATACTTAAATCTGTAATGCAAAGCTTGAAGGATTTACTTATCTTGCTGGAAATGTTCGGCGAAACCGATGAATTGTGGTTGGAACATGCCTGGAACATAAAAGAACTGATTATATCTGGCGATAACATAACAAATGACTTGGAATTTATAATTGGCGTCGGGGATGAAAACCATGTGTACTGGGTTGAAATTAATGGAGAAAGTGATTTTAACCTGGTGGCAGCCCCGGTAAGGGTAGGTGAACTGCTGTTTAAAAGCCTCTTTAAACATGAGAGGGGTTTGGTACTTACATCAGCAACCTTAACCGCAAATGAAAGCTTCCAGTATTTCATAGAACGCACCGGTATTAACCTGTTGCCGGCCGAGAAAGTCTTAACCCAAGTTGTCCCTTCTCCCTTTAATTATGATCAACAATGCATCCTTTGTGTAGATAAGGACATAGATATTCCCGGGTCTGTATCTGAGGAGACGTATTTCAACCAGTTGGCCGAAAGTATTGTAGAATACATACTGGCTATGGATGGCAGGACATTGATATTATTCACATCACACAATGCCCTTAGAGAAACCTATAACCGCCTGAAAGGCCCCATGGAGCAAGTCGATATTTGCCTCTTGGGTCATAACTTGGACGGCAGTCGTACTCATTTAATAGAACAATTCAGGGAGAGTTCTCGTTCTGTCCTGCTGGGTGCATCAAGCTTTTGGGAAGGAGTGGATATTCCGGGCCCAGCCTTATGCAACGTAATAATCGTAAAACTGCCCTTTTGGCCTCCCAATATGCCGGTAGTAGAGGCTCGATTGGAAGAACTTGACAGCAGTGGGCTCAATGGTTTCAGCCATTTCACCCTGCCGCAGGCTGTTATACGTCTAAAACAAGGTTTTGGGCGGTTAATAAGAACAGGGCGAGATAAGGGCTCTGTAATCATTATGGACAGAAGAGTCATAACCAAAAGATACGGAAAAGTATTTTTAAACTCCCTGCCTATAAAGACTCATATCCGGGGGGATACCGGAATAATTAAAAAGAGAATAGCAAACTGGCTTCAAGACCCGGAACCAACCCCGCGCTGGACTTCAATTAAAGATACAAATGACATCAAGAGAAACCTGGAAATGTGGAGTAAGAGACACATTTAACGGTAACCTTAAATAATATATAGGGTAATGGCAAATAAAAGGGGTGATTGTATTTTGCGTGTGTATTTCGTCCGGCTCCCGTCTTTCTTAAGAAACATTTTATTGAAGGTATGGAAGTAATTACAAGAGACAGGTCATTACGGCCTGTCTTTAACTAAGATACATTAGGACAAGCAACAGTGCGGCGGACCCTTGCAAAAAAAAGACTCACCCATGTATTTTTAAAACTGGGGTAAGTCTTTTACTCCTTTTATCTTTAGTTTGTTAATTGTTGACAGGTTCTAAGGTTTTAGGCCTACGCCCAAAACACCTCCGATCCCACCGGCTATACAGGTCACAGCCAGCTTTTGTATAACTTCAAAGAAAGCCGTACTACCGGGAAAGAACAATGTAACCAAAAACCAGGATACAGCAAAAAAACCAATACCAACTGCCAGCCCGTGGTAAATGCCACTATTTCCTGCTCTTTTGGCGGCATAAGTTCCTCCGGCAAAAACGCTAACAAATAAAATACCCAGGGCACCAAAAGGCATGACCTGTTCCGAGAAACTAGAAAAATAAAAGATCAAACCCAAAACTGCAGCTCCTAATATAGAAATAACCAGTGCTACCACGGTACCCCTTACCACAGAGTAAACACTAAACGATAAATTACCGGAAGGGCCTTTATTTAAAGTCGGCACTTTTTACACCTCCCCAAAACCGTTTTCAGTATTTATACGTCAACAATTACCAATTAAGACCTATTTTTTTTTACCACATCTAATTATAAAATGGCCGCACCAAAAGCGGCCATTTCCCTTAACGATTTTTATCCTGCTTATTCTTTTCCACTGGTTCCTTGTCGTCTACAAAATTGTGTTCCCATTGACCGTCAACGTTTATTTGGGTAGCTGAGCCTGTATTCTCTTTAATCCAGGCATCACCCGTGTCAAACTTTTCGTATTTATCTGATTTACGGCGCACATAACCCCTCCTCTACAAAATTTAAATACTTAGAATTTAAACACATTTTTATTTTTCACCCTTTATCGCCAAATAATAAGATCACAGAGGTGCAATGTTTGGCTTTACAGGAAATATAAACAGACGGCTACGTAATTAGTCATGATTCAACGTTTTATGCTGTCAAAAGGGCAAGGTATTTGTAGGACGATTCACAATATACTTGGCAGGAAACGGTAGTTACAGGAAAGAATTACCTCCTTATCGCAACTGCGAAGGAGGTGTACGCAGTGTGGAAAAATGATAAAGTTGCAAACAACTCAAAATATAGCCTTCTGCGCCTCTCTGCCAAACTCTTGGAGTCCGTAGGTGCTCACACTCAAGCCCTGGGTATTGTTGACCGGGTAATAAAAAACAATGCCCCCACTGCCAATCTGCACCTACAAGCCAGCAGGCTATGTTTAAAAGAAGGTCAAATAGATCGTGCGGTAATGCACTGGAAAAAAGCGGCCGGTGCTGAGAATATAGGAAACTTTTTATACTGGTTGAATAAAATTTACAGGCCAGCCGAAAAAAACCTGTGTAAAGTCCAAGCTCAGCAAGTGCAATTCCGGGACGGGGAATTACAGCAGCTAAAAGGTGCAGATACCTCCATGCGAAATCCCAAAAATGAAGAGGCCGCATTAAACGATGTCGGCGTAAAACTTCTACAATCTCAAAAACCCGCTGACGCTCTTTCCATTTTTAATGCCTTAATAAATAATGGGTGCTCTGACCCAAGCATTTTCTTTAATGCAGGGCTGTCTTTGAGTAAATTATCCAGGCACGGAGAAGCTGTTGAACATTACACAAAGGCTCAGGCACTGGGACTAAATTCCCTTGAATTATTAAATAATAAGGGCTACAGCCTTTTTCATTGTGGCCAATATGACGAAGCGCTATCCTGCTACGAAGTTGCCCGGGGAATGGCCCCCAGGGATACCATTGTATTAAGTAATCTGGCCTCATGCTACCAGTGCTGCGGGGATAACAAAAAAGCCATGGCTTGCTTTAATTCAGCACTTTCAGTACATCCGGGCGATGACACACTAGAGAACAACCTTGGTATTTGTCTGGAAAATGCCGGCGATAAAAAAGCAGCCTTGGAACATTACAATCGTAGTCTACTGCTTAACCCCAATAATACATTTGCAAAAATAAACAAAGCTGGGTGCCTGGCAAAACTTGATAAACATACAAAAGCTTTAGAAATATACGAAAACTTACTGAACAGCGACCCGGCAAACCACCACATTTGGGGCCTCAAAGCCGAGCTGCTAATGGAAATGGGACGAGCCAGTGAGGCAAGGGAAAGCTTTAAACGCGCTTTGGGACTTACAAGTTAAAGGAAGAACGGGAACTTCCCGTTCTTCCTTTTCGTTGATGAACCTAATTTCATATATCAAGAAGGACAGTCCGTCTATAATGACGAAATATTTAAAATAATTAGTATGAGTTATAATAAATTGGTGCAATTGATTAAAGGATTTCCCGGCTTGGTGCAGAACAAACAAAGGACCATGGAGACCGGGCTAATTTTTGAGTTAAAGTGGGAGGGATAATGCTAAATGATTGATACTCCAAAAATAGAGGAAGCTATTAAAATAATTCTCGAGGCCATTGGGGAAGATCCGGAACGTGAGGGACTACAGGAAACGCCAGCCAGAGTGGCTAGGATGTACAAAGAAATTTTTTCCGGTCTCTGGGAGGAGCCGGAAGTACACTTGGAAAAGGTATTTGCTGAAGAACATGAAGAGATGGTCCTGGTTAAAGATATTCCCATTTACTCCATGTGTGAACACCACCTGCTACCTTTTTACGGACAAGCACATGTTGCATACATACCACGCAATGGGACCATTACTGGCTTATCCAAGTTAGCCCGGGTTGTAGAAGGTTATGCTAAAAGACCTCAATTGCAAGAGCGTCTCACCGGACAAATCGCAGATAGTATTATGAAGCGACTAAATCCCCAAGGGGTGTTAGTTGTAATTGAGGCAGAGCATATGTGCATGACTCTGCGAGGTGTAAAAAAGCCAGGCTCAAAAACCGTTACATCGGCGGTAAGAGGCCTGTTGGGAAAAAGTCACGCCACACGGGCAGAAGCTTTTTCATTGATTTATAATCGATAGGAGGAATATAGTTGGGCCAAGAGTCAGAAAATAAATTGCAACAGATAGCCTTTAAAGAATTCAGCTCTTATTCCGATATGTATAAGGTAGTAGATTTTTTAAACAAAAACCTAAAAGATAAAAGGTTGTTATTTGGATTATCTAAAGCAGAAAACGGAAACATGTTAATATCTATTTATGAAACGTAGTAAGTGAACTCGTTCAGCTAAAGCTGAACATCGGGGCTTAAGAGGAGAGGGGACACACCTCCTGCAGAGGAATGTCCCCAACTGGTGGGATTCCACCCACCTGAAGTAAAATGAGGAACTCCCACTTATAGAAGTGGGAGTCTTAAAAATCAGATAATAACCGGAGGTCTTTATGCGCATAATCCTTAGTAATGACGACGGAATTTACGCCGATGGTTTAAGGGCTTTAAAAGAAATATTATCACCACTGGGGGAAATATATATTGTAGCCCCTGACAGGGAGCGCAGTGCCTGCGGACACGGTATTACTGTGCATTCCCCTTTAAGACCCCAAGAAGTAGCCATGGAAAATGCAGAACAAGCGTGGTCAGTGGACGGAACCCCGGCTGATTGTGTTAAACTAGGAGTTGAAGCCCTTATCCCGGTCCCCCCGGACATTTTAGTGGCAGGGATTAACTTAGGTGCTAATTTAGGTACAGATGTCCTGTATTCGGGGACGGTATCAGCAGCTATAGAGGGACTAATTAATGGCATTCCTTCAGTGGCAGTCTCCTTGGCCACCCGTAAAGACCCGGATTACTTCCAGGCGCAGGAATTCATTAAAGACGTTATCAAGAAAATATCTGACACTGGATTACCCCAAGACTGTCTGTGTAATATTAATATCCCGGACCAAAAACCTAAAGGAGTACTTGTGACATCTCTGGGACGTAGAAAGTACGAAAACATATTCCATAAACGTAGTGACCCGAAAGGACAACCGTATTACTGGATGGGAGGTCAACCACGGGATGAAAAGACCCAAAGCCACTGTGAGGACTTTATAACCGATACAGAAGCAATCAAAGAAGGATATATTTCCGTCACGCCTGTTCATTTCGATTTGACTGATTATAATTCTTTACAACATTTTTGCCAATGGTTCACTGATCAAGAGATGGCTAATCACTAAGGCCATCTCTTTATTTTATCCTGAAAACACCTTTAAATCTTGCCACATCTTGACTTTTAATACCGCCTATAAGGGACATGATAATAATGTAAACAGGTACACCTGCTAATAATGATAGTATGGTGCACATCTTTTCCGCTTCAATATAACTTATTAATAAGGAGTTAAAATTAACTATAGCCAGCATCATTACGACAGAAGCAACCACCGGTTTTACGAACCATTGTGAAATTTCTGCCCGGACCCCACTAAGGAGTTGTAAATCTCGATAGTTAAACAAAGCAGCAATGGCGTAAGAGAAAGATAAGGCATAAGCCGTACCGATAATACCCAATCCCGGTATAGCAGTAAGATAATAAACACCTGTCACCTTTATAACCGACCCTATAATCAGGTTTTTTAAAGGCTTGTCTGCCCTTCCCATACCTTGTAATACCCCTGTCGTTGTCTGTACAAGGAATAAGAAAGGTCCTCCCAGTGCAACTGCCCGTAATACATTCCCAGCCTGCGGGTAGTCAAAAAACAAAAGGCATAACTGTTCCGGTACGGTCAACAGTACAATTGTAGCCGGCATACCGACAAGCATAGTAATCCGCATTGATTCACATACTCTGCTGCGAACCAGTGACAAATTATTTAAAGCCAAGGCATCGGAAACGGCGGGCACCAGGGCTGTAGCTAGCGCAAAAGTTATAATTCCGGGGGTAAGTGTAAGTGTCATGGCTATACCTATCAATTCCCCGTAGGCCGCCGTAGCCTCTGACATGGTTAAACCTGATGCATGTAATCGGTAAGGTATAAGGATGGCATCAACTGACATAACCCCGGTTGTAACCAGGCGGGTCAAAGTTACCGGAATGGCCAGGCCAAAGATGCGAAGCGTTGTCGTAGTGAAAGGAATATTGGGAACAGGTGCTAATGCAATTCGGGGCCGATGATAAAAATAAATTCCCAACATTACTAAAAAGCCAGTTAATTCACCCAGGATAACCCCCAGTGAAAGACCTATTGCCGCATACTCAATCCCCCGTGGAAGCAAAAAGTAAGCTATGCTCAAACCCGCCACCACCCTGATCACTTGTTCTGTCATCTGGGTAACGGCGGTAGGGGTCATTCGCTGTAAACCTTGAAAATACCCGCGGAAAGCCGAACATAATGATACTATTATAATTCCTGGTACCAGGCTAAGAAAACAATAATAGACCTTTGGATTAGGAAATACATGTTCTTTTAAATATGGTGCACCTGTTACCGCAACCACCGTAAAAAAGACACTTAAGCTGACAATGAGAAAAAAGGAAACCTTAAAGATTCTAAAAGCTCCGGCAAAGTTATTCTTGGCCGTTTCCTCCGCAACTAATTTCGCTATGGCCAGAGGGATTCCCATAGTGGCGGCAACTAAAACCAAAACATAAATGGGATATACCATATTGAAGAGCCCCACACCTTCGGGGCCAATTAAACGTATCATCAGTATCTGATAAATAAACCCAACGATACGGTTGATAAAATTTGCTAAAAGCAATATCATAGCTCCATAAATAAATGATTGCTGAACCATGGATAAAACCTCTCTTCCATGTTAAGAGACTACTAAAATTTGTATGTTCCTTATGGAGCTACTATGTGGTATTTTTTGTAAAATGGTTTTATAAAAAATACAAGGGAAAATTTTTAACCACAAGGATTTACGGTTTTTATGTAGAATTAATATAAGTTAAACCCAGTGTACCTTTGGGGTTCCGTGGGTCTTTATGTTTCTACCAAATTAGTCCAATTTTACTGCTGTAAAGTATAGAACTAGGGCTTTTAGGGAATCCATTATTTACAAAAGGGGGTAACAGAGTTTGAAAAATTATCCGACCGATAAACTCAGAAATGTGGCTGTGGTAGCCCACGGTGGGGCCGGAAAAACTTCGCTGGTTGAAACCATGCTTTACGATACCGGAGAGATAAATAGAATCGGTAGAGTGGAAGATGGTACCACTACTTCCGACTATCATCCGGAAGAAATTGATAAACAGATTACTATTCATACCAGCTTGGTTCCCTGTGAGTGGAACCAAGTTAAGATTAATTGCCTTGATACCCCGGGATATGCCGATTTTATCGGTGAGGTAAAAGGAGCACTAAGAGTAGTCGATACGGCTTTGTTTGTTATTTCCGCAGTAGACGGTGTAGAGGTACAAACTGAAGCTATTTGGAACTTTGTCCAAAAGGACAATCTACCCAGGGCTATTTTCGTTAATAAATTAGACCGGGAAAATGCTGACTTTTTCGAGGTAATGAACCAGGTTAAAGATAAGCTGGGAGCTAACCCGGTGCCTATGCAACTACCTATAGGCATGGCCCTTGATTTTTCAGGCATCATAGACCTTTTAGAACAAAAAGCCTTTAAATTTGACGAAAACGGTAAGCCTCAAGAAATTCCCATTCCAGATGAAATGAACGATAGTATCGCTGAATACCGAGAGCAACTAATCGAGGCGGCGGCGGAATCTGACGATGAGCTGCTTATGAAGTACTTGGAAGGCGAAGAACTAACTCAGGATGAAATCCGAGAAGGATTTAAAAAAGGTATTAAAGAGTCTAAAATTGCCCCGGTATTTTGCGGTTCAGCTACTAATAATATGGGCATAACCAGCTTAATGGATAATATGGTAAATTATCTGCCTGCCCCGGAAGTTGATGAGAGCGAACCACTTTCAGCCTTGGTATTTAAAACACTGGCAGACCCTTACGTGGGCCGGATGAACTTTATTCGCCTATTCTCAGGCAAGCTTACCAATAGTACAAACCTGTATAACAACACTAAAGAAAAGAACGAAAAAATAGGTCAAATTCTTTACGTACGGGGTAAGAACAGTACTCAGACCCAGGATGTACCCCCCGGTGACATTGCAGTTCTTGTAAAACTGCAGGCAACCGGAACTGCCGATACACTCTGTACTAAAGATAATCCCCAAACTTTAGAAGGGATTAACTTCCCTGAGCCAACTTACACAGTAGCTATCCAGCCAAAAAGTAAGGGTGATGAAGACAAACTGGGTAACGGTATGTCAAGGATTCTGGAAGAAGACCCTGTTCTTAAAATGGAAAAGAGTGCCGAAACCAAGGAAACCCTCCTTACCGGTATGGGTGATGTTCATCTAGACATAGTTGTGAATAAGCTAAAAAACCGTTATGGGGTAGATATTGAGGTTACAACACCCAAAGTACCTTATCGGGAAACCATTCGCACCGAAGTAAAAGTAGAGGGCAAACACAAGAAACAATCCGGTGGACACGGTCAATTCGGCCACGTATGGATCCGCTTCTACCCAACGGAGGGAGAATTTACATTCACACAGAAGATTTTTGGTGGCTCAGTGCCCAAAAACTATATACCGGCGGTAGAAAAAGGTTTGCAAGATGCTCTACAAGAGGGGGTCCTGGCAGGCTATCCGGTTACCGGGTTAGGTGCCGAGCTGTATGACGGCTCATATCACCCTGTGGATTCATCGGAAATGGCCTTTAAGGTTGCTGCCTCCCTGGCCTTCAAAAAAGGCATGGAGCAGGCCAAACCAACGCTGTTGGAACCAATTATGGAAGCAGCGGTAAAGGTGCCGGAGAGTTTCATGGGAGACATTATAAGTGACTTTAACAGCAAACGAGGAAAAATTTTGGGCATGGATCCCGCAGGAGACGAGACCACAGTTAAAGCACTAGTTCCGCTGTCTGAAATGTATACCTATGCCATTGACTTAAAGGCCATGACCCAGGGACGTGGTTCATTCTCCATGCAGTTCAACGGTTATGAAGAAGCACCGGAGCGCCTGGCGCAGGAGATTATTAAGAAGGCGCAAGAAGAAAAAGAAGAAAAATAAGCTAACTTTAATAACTAAAAGCCGGGATTTAAATCCCGGCTTTTTTTATGCTTAAAAAGCATTAGGATATCCGGTAAAGTACCATGTTTACCCATCCCAAAATACCGATAAACCGATACTCATTGAAATCACAGATTAATAAGTATTAAAAAAGGGAGTGGGGGAGGGAGTAAAGATTAAGAAAAACTTTATATTTAAAACAGGCATTATAATTATCATTATATTTATTGCAGCGTTCACTGGTAATAAGATTGTAGAACATGCCGGTACGGGCGGTTTCAAGAATTTCAGTTTTGAGCAAATTTCGTTAAGAATGAGGTTGCCTCAAACCACAATAGTAACAAAAGAGTACATAACCAGCCAGGAAATTTTGTTTAGTTCATATTTGGATAATAAAGAACTTGGATTCTGGGGATTCGTCCAGCTTTGGAATATATCGAATGTCGATAGTTTCTTGAATAGAAGCAAATCACAAAGCGAATTCAACTTTATCAACTATGAAAATCGAAAAATCCAAAATAAATATTATAAAGGTTTTAGACTTACGTGGAGCGCTAAATTAAGAGATGCCCGTGTGCTGTTGGGTACAGAATATTTTCTTTCAGCTCCACATGATGATAGGGTTCTAAGAATATCTTTCTTTGCGGACAACAATTTTGGGCGAAAAAAATTAAACCGGTTCGCTGAACAAGCTATCGCCTCTCTGGAATGGCAGCTTGGACAGGATAATCCCGTAATATATCAACCTTAACTGATAACGCCCATTTGAAAAACGTGAGACAGCCTTTATTTTTACTCTCCCACCAGCAATGCAACCGGTAGATCTTGAAACACCCGGGAAAGTGATAATCCCCTTAAAGCATCATTATTTTCTGTGGTCAAAGGATCACCCGTAAAGATGTTGCGCCAGCGCGCAGGGGCATGTTCAGGCACAATTAAATAATTGTCCGCCCAAGTTTCGCCCAGGGGAAGTTCTATGGCGAGGGAGTTTATTTCCCCCTGCTGCGCCTGTTTCACACTCATAAAACGTGCCATCAGGCGGGGAACAACTACCATGGCCCAAACATTATCAAAACGACGTGCAAAGGCGCAAATATAACCTGAATACGTTCCGTTTCCCTTAACCGGTATATATTCGCCGCGAGAAAAAAGATCCGGCCAATCACGGCGAAAATGCAGGGCTTTGTAAGTAACAAACATTTTTACCCTACCGTCGTCCCAGCAGTCCACAAGTTGTCCGGCTAACTCCCTGATGTTACCCTTCTCCTGCCTTTGCAATTCCTCCAGCATGACAGCCCGTGCTTTGAAATCAACCGGGCGCCTATTATCAGGATCAACCAGGCTGAGGTTCCAGAGTTCTGTTCCCTGGTAAAAGTCAGGAACCCCGGGTGACATCGTTTTTAGTAGCACTTGGGCCAACGACCCCAGTGCGCCGTAGAAAGCAATGATACGTTGAAAACCTAAAAAATCCTGTAAAAATAGATTCTCTTCCGACGTCTTCAAAATGCTTTTGGTGAATTCAATCAGGGCATCCTCATAATCGTTATTGGTATAAAGCCAGCTGGTATACACATTGGCTTCCCGCGCCGATTTTATTAAATAATCCTCCAGCCTTTCTTTAAACTCAGGCAGTTCTTTCTTGTTCAAAGGCCAGGCGCCCAGCAACGTCTGGTAAATAAGAAGTTCTGCATTTCCGCCGGGTACATGTTGGCCGTTCAAAACCATTTTCCGGGTTTTATTCCACCTACGCCATTTCTTTAGATGCTGTGACCAAATAAATGGTATCTCGGACAGTACATTTATCCGTGCCCGCACATCTTCGCTACGCTTAGAATCGTGGGTTGAGGTTGCGTTAAGTGTATGAGGCCAGCGCTCCTGTCTTTTCAGGTTACGGCGATGAAACTCCGGTACGGAAATTCCTGTGTCCCTGGGATCACCGCCCACCTCATTAAGAGATACAAGCTGGTTATAAACATACAGCGCCGTGTCTTCAAATCCTTTGGCCATAATAGGACCGGTAAACTGCTGCCACCGCATTACAAATCGCAACCACTCTTTTTTTTGTTCCGGAGCCAGATATTCCGGGAAGTCAAGCAGCAATACACGCCGCAGCCAATCACAGGTCGGGCCAATATCGGGATATTCCCGTACAGCCTCTTCTATGGCTTGCTCTATTGATTTTCTTGCCTTTTCCGTGACTTTCAAACCGCGCGTATAGGTACGGTAAACGGGGAAGCAGGCTATTATCTCCCGTAGCCCGTGTTCCAACTGGGTAAATGTAAAATCCCGGGCATGACGTTCCTGCTCCGCTATAAGTTGCAGTTCACGGGTTAGATTTTCAATCTCCACGGTAAAGAGCTGTGCCATTACCCAACGCTTTTGAGCGTAAACAATTTCGTCAAAGTCAGGATCAAAACCACAGGCCCGCTCGTAAATACGGTCCAGGGCGGTCGATTCGTGCCTGTCCACGAAAAGCCTGTTCACGGTATTCATAAAATCGTATCCGGTAGTACCGTATACCGGCCAATCGGCCCGTAATTCCTCATCTTTACCTAAGATTTTTTCCACCACCACGTAAAAGCCCTCTTCTGAGGATAAAGATACCTGAAGGCGCCTAAGGTATTCATGCGGGTCATACAAGCCATCAATATGATCAATGCGCAGGCCTGTTACCAGTCCTGCCTTAGCAAGCTTTACTATCAAGGCATGGGTAGCCGAAAACACTGATTCTCTTTCTACACGAACTGAAACCTTATCGTTCACGTTAAAAAACCTGCGATAGTTTATTTGCTGGTTAGCAACCCGCCAGTAAGCAAGCCGGTAAGCCTGCCCCTCCATCAGCTGATGCATAGAATTAAAACTACAGGGATTTCCTTTAGTTCCATTTATTTCCTGCATAACATTATCCATGTATGCTTTTACTTGCGTATTACTGTTATACAACTGCCAAAGCTCTTCTAAAGCACCTGCAGACCTGGTTTCAAAAGCCTGTTCTTCAATCAAATTGAAAAGCTGCCTCACACCCGGGCCTTCTTTATCCAAAGCCTTAATGTGGCGGCCCAGGATCGGGCTATACGATTTAGGGCTAACCGGCCAGCTTTTTTCATAGTACGAAATCCAAAAACCATTTTGATCAAAAATCAAGGACAACTCCTGTTTTTCCAATACTTCGCCGTAAGGAGCGCCCAATACAGGCAGCAAAACCTTATTTTTTAACCCCGGTTGAGAGGTGGCCCAGTTAATGTCAAAATAACCGGCATAAGGTGATTCTATACCGTTACGAAGAACATCCAGCCACCATGGATTTTCAATACTGGCCGCCATATGATTAGGGACAATATCCATCAATAATCCCATTTCAAAGTATTTTAGCGTTGCGGCAAAGTGATCAAATTCATCTTTGCCACCGAGTTCTAGATTTAGACGTTTGGGATCGGTTACATCATACCCGTGGGTACTTCCCCGCTGAGCCTGAAAAAGGGGAGAAGAGTAGACATCAGTAATTCCTAAGGCATTAAGGTAGGGCACCAGTTTCCCGGCCCTGGAAAAGGGGAACTCTTTATTAAACTGCAGCCTGTAGGTAGCAACCGGAATCCGCAAGCGATTCATATTAGATTCCCCTCCGCATCTCCAGTTTATCTCCCAGGCTGCAAAAACAGTCTACCCACGTCCTGGCCTCTTCGTTTCCCTGCCGGGCCTTATCAGTTACCTCAGGAAATTTCTCGTGTAACAGACGGTAGTATATATTTTGCACCTTCCACATGTCCACATCAAAAGGTAACGATCGTACTAAACTCATAATTCGGTCTAAGTTTTGTAAGAGATTGAGATCCCCGGGGCGTTCTTTTAACCTTTCAGCTATTTGCTCTACTGTGTGCTTAAGGGTATACCCCAACTCTGTATCATCAAGGCCCACATCTAACCTGCGGACCTCATTTAAATAACACTTGATGCGTTCAAAATCAGGTTCTTCATTTTTAAATGCCTGGCGCAGCCCATCATTAAGAACAAATTCAGCTGCAGTGTGCAGTGCTTTGGGCCGCTGAATATCCAAGTCTTTAAGAAAACGCATAAGTGGTGCATGGCGGTCATAAATCTGTTTAAATTCCGCTGTGACATGATCTAATGTAGCATCCAAAATAACTTCCATTATTGTCTGCTGCTGGTCTCCGAAAAGTTGCCTTGCAGAATAAGTCATTCCTTTAAAATGTCGTTCTAAAAGGCGCATTACTTGAGTGAGGTCACCCCGTTCAAAAGCTTCGGCCACACCTTCCACCATTTCACGATAAGCTTGTTCATCCCTGAACTCCCGAACACCACCGTTCACATTATGGTAGCCGAAATAGAGCACCCCGTAGCTTAGAGTCTTCCAGTTGCGGGTAATTTCGGAAGTCACCCTAACTTTACCCACCGCCAGTTTTGTATTACCGGCCTCAAAATAGCGTTTATCCTCCTGCTCCACCAGGTAACAGTATATTTTAGAACGTTTACTATAACCGGTAAATAAAGAACTAATAGCATAATGAGCACCGACCTTTTGCAGGTCTACCATGGCCGGTTTAACAAATTTATTATAAATATGAACACCGTTCCTATGTTCAGGAATATTGCTTTTCGCCTGCTCCAGTGTTTTGAGGAAGCCAGACTCCAGAGAACCCCCAAACAGCTGCTCACCAAGTTGGATAACGCGTCCAGCATACTGAATAACCTGTACTGTTTCGATACCTGATATATCGTCAAAAAACCAACCACAACTGGTGTACATCAACATGGCATGTCTTTGCATTTCCAACATCTTCAATACCGTTACCTGCTCTTCGTGATTCAACTCACGTGCAGCATGGTTATTAAAAAACTCATTTATATTTTCCGGCGAACGGTCAAGTACCACAGAAATATAATCATCCCTTGCCACCCAGGGGTCTTTTAGTAAATTACCCGCTTTAGCCTCATATTGAGGGGAAAGGGTGTTGCGCAACCAATTCAAGGCTTTGCGCAGCGGAGTTCTCCATTCTTGTGACCATCCGGGGTTCATACCCGAATTGCAACCACAATTACTTTTCCAACGTTCAACCCCGTGAACACAACTCCAAGAACTGTCTTCAACAATTTCCACCTCATAGGTAGGTGGATAATTTTCCAGGTATTCTCCATAATTAGTGATTTGAGCCAAGTTGTTGGATTCAATATGATGCAAGGCATAGGACAACGCCATATCGCCGTAACGATGATGGTGGCCGTAAGTTTCACCATCAGTGGATATGTTTACTAATTGGGCTCCGTTACGGCGGTGGTCAAAGCCATCCAAGAGACGTCGTGCAAAACGTTCCCCGTTAGAAAGTAGCTTTTCAAAGGCAACAGCCTGGGAAATAGGCCCATCGTAAAAAAACAAAGACATAGTACGGCCCGCATTGGGCAAGTGTATCTTATAGGGCATGGAGGGATCAATACCCTTAGGGCCTACATCATGCCAGCTATCTTCACCTATTTTACGAAAGCGCTTGGCCTGGTAGGGAGTAAGCATGGCAAAGCGAACACCTTGCCCGGCCATAATTTCCAAGCTCTCTAAGTCTACAGCCGTTTCAGGAAGCCACATCCCCTCCGGCTTGCGACCAAAGCGGTGTTCAAAATCTCGTAGGCCCCAAATAATCTGCGTATATTTATCCCTTGCATTGGCAAGGGGCATAATCATATGGTTATAACACTGGGCCAGTGCTGATCCGTGACCGGAAAAAAATTTATGGCTTTCACTGTCAGCTTCAATTATAGCCTGATAGACCTCAGGCTCATTATCCTCCATCCAGTCAAGAAGGGTAGGGCCAAAGTTAAAACTGATTTTAGAGTAATTGTTGACAATTTCTTTTATCCGCCCATCACCGGTTAAAATCCGTGAAGATGCGTTGGGGGCATAGCACTCGTCTGTAATTCTTTCATTCCAATCGTGATAAGGATAAGCGGAATCTTGAATTTCAATATCTTCCAGCCACGGGTTTTCACGCGGCGGCTGGTAGAAATGGCCGTGAATACAAACATAACGATCCATATTCTTACTCCTCCTTTGCTCGGTGGAATAATATGCAGGACAGGGGTTTCAATGTAATTTTCGCATCTCCTGCAGATTCTAATTCATTGGGCACTAGACTACCGCCGCCCATCCACTGCTCTTCTGCCGTATCAATCCTCTTATACCAGTTTCCTTGCCCCACGGGTAAAACCACGGTCACCGTATCATCATTAAAAGAAAAAACAAGGCATAACTGATCTTCTTCATTTCGGTACTTAAGGAAAAGCACACCTTCCCGGTGTTTTTTAATTACTTCCAGATTATCCTTATTTGCTTCCAACAGGGGTTTAAGTTCCCTACGTTGTCGTAGTAGTTGCCGGTAAAGCTCCCTCAATACTTTATGATGCCCTTTCCGGCACAAATCATGGTTGAGGCGGGAGCGCAAAAAAGTATTTTCATCTTGCGGATCAGGCACCTCTCCCTGCCAATCAAAACCTGAAAACTCCTGCCGGCGTCCCCTGCGGACCGCTTCCACCAGTTCCGGGTCGGTGTGGCTCGTGAAATATTGAAAAGGAGCTTCCTCACCATATTCCTCCCCCATAAACAGTAAAGGTATGAACGGAGATAAAAGCACCACGCAGGCAGCAAGCTTGCAGCCTGCAAAAGATACTAATGTAGTAAGCCTGTTGCCCAGGGCTCGGTTACCAACCTGGTCGTGATTTTGTGAGAACACTATGAACCTGTCTGACGGGCATAGTTCGGGATAATCACCATGCCTGCGGCGGCGAAATTTAGAATACTGGCCTGTATATACATAGCCGGTTCCAAAAGCCTTGGCCATGTGACTGATGCTACCGAAGTCACGGTAATATCCTTGTTGTTCTCCTGTAATTAAAGCGTGTAGGGCATGGTGGAAATCGTCACTCCACTGTCCGTCCAAACCATATCCACCTACAACCCGGGGACGAATAACCCGGGGACTGTTCAAATCACTTTCGCCAATCACCTGAACCCGGCGGCCCAAATACTGTGCCTTTTGATGCACAGCTTCGCCCAATTCTTCTAAGAAATGAAGGGCAGATAAATCTAAAATGGCATGTATGGCATCCAGCCTGAGCCCATCAATGTGAAATTCACTCACCCAGTACAAGGCGTTTTCAACAAAATAACGCCTGACATCACTACTGTAACCGCCGTCAAAATTTATGGCCTTTCCCCAAGGGGTGTGATAATGATCAGTAAAATAGGGACCAAAATCAGCCAGGTAATTACCTTCCGGCCCCAAGTGGTTATAAACTACGTCTACAAAAACGGCCATCCCATGATTATGGCATGCGTCCACCAGCCGGCGCAGGGCTTCAGGCCCTCCATAGGAGTTCTGTACCGCAAAGGGATACACACCGTCATAGCCCCAGTTACGGCTCCCTGGGAATTGGGCCAAAGGCATAAGCTCGACTGCCGTAATACCCAATTCCTTTAATTGGGGCAGAAAATGAATAATTTCTTGGAAAGTACCACCGTCAGTGAACGTTCCCACGTGAAGCTCGTAAAACACTAGATCCTTTTGATCGAGGCCAGACCAGTGGTGGTCACTCCACTGAAAACCATTTGGGTCCACCACCTGTGAAGGACCGTGTACCCCTTGTGGCTGGTAGCGTGAAGCAGGGTCGGGCCGTTCTTTTTCTCCGTCCAGAATATAATAATAAAGACTGCCGTTGTCTACCCCCGTTACCACTGCATCATGGTAACCGTGCTTATCCCTTTCCAATACTACCGAACGTTCTTCTGGTTCCACTATGTGCACGCTGACGCTTAACGCATCCGGTGCCCATACGCAGAACCGGCATCGTTTCTTACCCAAGTATTTAGCGCCCAGAGTTACATCCCGAATCACAATTTTCACCCCCTGAAAATCGCACGTTGTCACCGCGTGTATTACCCCGCAAGCGGTTAAGCTCTTGTGTAATTTGCATCAAACGCGATATTAAACTAAAATTTTCTAAAGAACATCGTGCTTTCCGTCTCCAATTAGGGTGCTCATCAAGTGTCCCGGGCACATTCTGCGACGCCGTTTCCAACCACAAGTCTTCCATATTGACCATAAGAATACAACCGGAACTACTAGCCAGGTATTTAAGGCTTGCCTTTAAAATGTCCTCTGCTTCGAGACTGAAAGGCTCAAGCAATCCCATGTCTTTTAAAAAGCTGGCCAGGCACCTGCGTTCGTCTGGACTCTGCCCTGCCCAAAAGGAATTAAAGGGAGGCATGTCATGCGTATTTAAACTAACCAGGGAGTCCCTGGGAACATGATTAAGTCCTTGGTCTTGGCGTTGCTGAAACGGTAAAATGTACATTCTGTAAATATTGTGCTGTTCCATTTCGGTTCTTACTAGATCGGGAACGGTACCCAGATCTTCACCTACCAGCGCTGTTTTGTGACGGTAAGATTCCAATGCCAGTACTGCATAAAACTCTTCAGCCCGGTACCGAACATAAACCCCATTTTCTGCGCCATGACCTCTGGGGATCCAAAAAAGTCTGTGCAGCCCGGCAACATGGTCAAGGCGTAATATTCCTGCGTACTGCATGTGGTTTCGTAGACAATCTACATAATACCGGTAACCTCGTTCACGAATTTTTTCAGGATGGAGAGGAGGAAAGCCCCAATCTTGGCCGCTAGTAAAAAAGGAATCTGGTGGCGCACCGGTACTGACATCCAAGGCAAAAGATGCCTGCTCGCGCCATACATCATAACCACCTCCGTTTACACCCAGGGGCAAATCCAGATACAGTCCGGAGCCCTGCCGCCCTGGTTGGGTAGAAACAGACCGCAGTTGTTCACGCGCCACCCACTGTATATATAAGTGATACCGCTCCACTTCCGGGTCATAGTCACTCTGGCGCAACATACCTTCTCGCATTCTTTGCGGCCATGCAGGCCAACCGGCCAACTGCTTTTCCGCAGCGGCCCGGAACCGCGCGTAATCCCGGACCATAGGATACTCTTCAGTCCAACGCCAGATAGCTTCTTGTCTTACGCCATTACCTGCAAAACAACAGCGCCCCAGTTCTTCTAAGACCTTCCTTTTTACTGCCATACCCCGGCGGTAATTAACCAAAGGATCGCTTCTTAGGACCTCAATTTCCTTTTGCAAAGCAGATGAATTTAACAGGCTTTGTGCCTGTGGACAACGCTCCAACTCAGGAACTGCGGCGGCATTAATATAAAATTCATTCCAAAAAAGCCTGCTTACCGGTGAATAAGGACTGGGATCAAAGGGCTTATCCATAAATGTGGCCAGTAGAGGAAGCGTACCTACTACACTACCTCCCAGGTCTTGCAACCAGTTTAACAAAGCTTTCAGATCCAAAAAATCTCCCGCTCCCCAATTATTACGGGATTGAATGGCATAAAGAGGAAGAAATCCTCCCCAGATTCTGCCTACCCCGTAGGCGCGGCTCGGTGCACAAATAATCAATGTATCCCAGCTATTCGGCCCTTGGAACAATCTAAAGCGGTGGTATCCCCAGGGCAATACATAGGGCAATTCCAGTTGCTTAACCACATAACCCGTTCCTTCCACCGGCGCTGCCTGCAAAACAGGAAGCATAGACAACTCGATTTTCCAGTTGCGCACTTCACCATGCTCCAATTCCAATTCACATTCAGCCGAACTATCGGCCCGATCCGCCGGTAAATTAAAATCCAAGCACGCGCATTCCCCATCCCAAACTACTACCACAGGCTCACAACATCTCCGCCACTGCTCCTGCCGGTGTTGCCTAAGAGCACTCTCAATATCATACATATTATTTACCGGGGCCCCTAACGCCATAAGCACCGCCAAAAGTGAATCTTCAGAGGCCTGTCTCAAACAGCCCCTCCCATCGTAATATGATATTTCTATACCATATAACCGGGCCAGCTGATGTAGTAGACTGACCTCTGTTTCTTCCATTAAGATGACCCCCAAACCCTATAAAAAATACTTAACCCTGTTGGAACCCAAAAGACTATCCTTAACTTTATGATTGGCATTAGATGAAATCAGCAATATTGTCCCCCATTAGCCGGTTTTGTATGAAGAGATTATTTATTGAACCAATTTTTATACTAAGGTTTCGGATGCTTCATCAACCAATATCTAAATAGCCATTTAATTAAATTATCAATACTCGGGTGCGAGCACCTTACAATTAATTAATACCTGAACATTCTATAATTAAACCAAATTTGCATTTACACATAAGAAGCATAGAAATTTGTCATTATATCCTTCTATAATTGCAATTAATGTTGATACAGATCATCAAAAACATTTGTCAAGATGATATCATGAAAATATTTAATATTAACGATAATATTCAAGATTAATTATAGCCCTATGGCTTGCTATTACCTTTACACTATGATAAATTAAATTTAAAATCACGCGGGAGGTGTAATACTCGGATGGCATTTATTGAGTATAATCCTACAAGAGGGGGGCTTAGGCCTAACTCAGCAAAACTAACTAAAACACACCTTATTTTAAGCCCTGACATGCAAGAAAAGTTAGGTGAATCTACTGTTGCTATTGCTTATGATCCTGAGGAGAAGACAATCAGATTAAAACCAGTTGAAACCGGTGGTCTCAAGCTGACCGACGGAAAACTACAAAGTAAAGGATTTACCAAACACTTTGGCATCAACACACGAGGATTATTCAATGCCGAATGGGATGAAAATGACAAAGTTATTTTCATCAAGGTAAACCGTGCTACTACCTAACGGGCACAAGCATGACGCGCGCTTTTAATGCTTTACACCTTAGCCATTGTCATAATATATAGTAAGTCATATTTTTTTACAGTATTAATAAGCCCAGGGCACCACCTGGGCTTTAATTGTCTTTATGCAATCACTTTAAGAGTCTGATTATAAAGAGATATGGATTTCACTTTGGTTGTTGATTTATCACGACATAAAAGTTAGGATTTATAGAGGTGGGTTATCTTATTAAGAAGCACAAAAAAAGAGCCAGAATTAAACTCTGACTCTTTCCAAGCAGGTTTGACTTCAGCCACTCTTGTAGTGCTAAAATCTTTTCTGGCAGGGGAGACAGGAATCGAACCCGCAGCCCTCGGTTTTGGAGACCGATGCTCTGCCAATTGAGCTACTCCCCTATATAAATCACATGTTTTCCTTTCGTAAATGCAAATACTATTATAACTGATTGCTTATGCGTGGTCAAGAGAAATTGCTGGTCCGGAAAGGATTTTTATCCAATGATAAGAATAGTATATTATTATCACGTAGTCTGGAGGTGATGTGGTGAACCCTAAAATAGGTATTTTAATGGGAGGACGGTCCGCGGAAAGGGAAGTTTCATTACGCACCGGGGAAGCAATTTACCAAGCGCTGGTGAGTAGTGGTTTTACCACGGAAAAGATTGATGTGGGTTTTGATATCGCAGAACAATTGAAAGAGAAGGAAATTGAGTTGGCGTTTATAGCCCTGCACGGACGCTTCGGTGAAGACGGTACCATACAAGGGCTTTTGGAAATGTTGGATATTCCTTATACCGGTTCCGGGGTTTTAGCCAGCGCCCTTGCCATTGACAAGATCGCCACTAAGAAAATACTTTCCCACGAAGGATTACCAACACCCGTTTTCTCAGTTATCGAAAAGAAACGCTACCAAAAGGAAGGGCAGGAAAAGATAACCGGGCAAATACTTGCCAAACAAAAACTGCCACTGGTGGTCAAAGCCCCTACTCAAGGTTCCTCCATCGGCACGTCATTCGTCCGTGACATAGAAGAACTTAAGCCCGCTTTAGAGGAAGCCTTTAAATTTGACCCCGTTGCTTTGGTGGAAGACATGGTAGAGGGTACAGAAGTTACGGCCTCTGTCCTAGGCAATGAGGACCCTGTTGCTCTTCCCTTGATAGAAATATATTCCGCTTCAGGCGTATATGATTATGAAGCCAAATATACCGTAGGACTTAGCGACCATATCATGCCACCGCGTATACCCGATAAGCAACAGGAAGCTATCAAAGAGATGGCGGTAAAGACCTTTAAAGCACTTGGTTGCCGTGGCCTGGCCCGGGTAGATTTTATAGTTGACAGCCATGGGGAATCAACAATCTTAGAGGTTAATACCATTCCGGGAATGACGGAAACAAGTCTATACCCTGATGCTGCCAGGGCAGCGGGTATATCTTTTGAAGATTTAACTGCAAAGCTTGTCAATCTTGCTATGGAGCGATAATATGCACATCAACCACGAAAATTTAGCATTGGCCATTGACCATACACTGCTAAAACCCGAAGCAACCCGGGCGCACATAACTGAAGTGTGCGCCCAGGCCAAGCAATACAATTTTAAGACTGTATGCATAAACCCTTTTTATGTACAGCACGCTTACCGGAAACTGTCCGGTTCGACCACCGGAGTCTGCACAGTTATAGGTTTTCCCTTCGGGGCAACCCTTAGCAGCATTAAGGCTGCCGAGGCAGCACAGGCAATACGGAACGGGGCATCGGAAATAGATTTTGTGATTAACATCGGGGCATTAAAAGATGGAGACCACAAAACAGTGGAAGCCGATATGTTTGCAGTTGTAAAAACCGTTAAAGAAATTGACCCTAAAACAGTAACCAAGGTTATCCTGGAGACCTGCCTTTTAAGCCGGTACGAAAAGATTGAGGCCTGCAAATTGGCCTTAAACGCCTCAGTTGATTTTGTGAAGACATCCACCGGTTTCTCCGCCGCCGGCGCTAAAGTGGAGGATATAAAACTGTTAAAAGAAATTACCGGCTCTGATGTAGGGGTAAAAGCCTCTGGCGGCATTAAGGACCTAGTTACTGCGCTAAAGATGCTTGAAGCAGGGGCAGACAGGCTGGGCACCAGTTCAGGAGTGGAAATAATAAGGGAGGCTATGCGAAATGACCGTTGAATTTCGCCGTGATTTAAACAAAAGTTTCTTTATTGACCCTAAAAAGGGTGAGAAGTCTGTAACCAGTGAAGTTAGGTATGATCCTTTAACCGGCCACATATCAAGGGTGTTTCCCTTTCGGCGCCTGAACCTTCACCGCCACGACTGGGAGCCTTTCGTGGAAAAATCGCGCCAGCAGTTTTGCCCCTTCTGTCCGGAAAGCTTGGACAAGGCCACTCCGCGTTTTACATCAGACTTTTATCCACAGGGGCATGTCCGGGTGGGTAATGCTGTAGCCGTACCTAACCTGCATCCCTATGAGAAATACGCATCTGTAGTGGTCATGTGCAAAGAACATTACGTGCCCATGGTTGATATTTATACCTCTATGATTGTGGAGAGTTTTAAAGCATCCCTGGAGTACCTGCAAATTGCTCAAAAATACGATCCCGAAGGTGCAAGCTATTCTTCGCTGAATTGGAATTACATGCCGTATGCCGGAGGCTCATTAATTCATCCCCACTTGCAAGTTCTGGCGGGGCCAAAGCCGGGTACTTATGACCAGGAAATTTACTCAGCTGCAAATAAATACTTTGACCAAAACGGTAATAATTATTTTAATCAATTAATAGAGGCAGAACAGAAGGAAGGAGAACGTTATCTGGGGCAAACAGGCAATGTACACTGGATGGCCACCTATGCCCCGCGGCACGTGGCCGACGTTACCGGTATTTTACCAGGCAAAAGCAGCATTTGGGATCTAGATGAGGATGACCTGGAGCAAATTGCGCAGGGAATAGTTAAAATAACACATTATTATGACCGCATTAACATGCCCTCCTTTAACGGTGCACTGTATTTCGGAATGCGGGAGGATAAGAGTTTTTCTTTGATGATACGCATGGTGGGACGCTTTACGATATTTCCTCTCGTCGGCAGTGATATAACCCACATGCAGGTACTTCACGATGACCCTTGGACTGTTATGCTGCCTGAAAACCTGGCAGAGGACATAAAGAGGGATTTTGCCGGCTGATTAATTAAAAAACCTCTCGAAAATGCTGGGGCTTACAACTTTAGTGAACTGTTAGTGCAGGAATTCACCAGTAAAAAGCGAAATATATAGATTACACAAAAATACTACTCAGCATTTTAACGGAGGTGTAGCAAATGGCAAATCGTTGCTTAATGTGCGGACGAATAATAGAAGAGCAGGAATGGAAGAATAAGGATGAAGAGGATGAGGATATCCCCCAAAAAGCGCCGTCATTCTGTCAGCGTTGCATGGCCAAAATAAGAAAAGAATCTGACGACGCGCAAAAACCTGCCAAGCCCATGTAATTTGCGCTGGCTTAGGTAGCCTTAGGGGCCAATAGGAGGTATTTTTTAATTGCAGAAAAACCCGCGTAGAATATTTACCATTATTGCTGTTCTAGCTGTTCTAGTTATTAGCTTTTTCAAATGGGGTGTGGGCCTGTATGTGGACTTGTTATGGTTCAAGTCCGTAGGCTACAGCTCAGTGTTTTACACCGTTTTACTCTCGGACCTAGGACTGCGGGTGGCAACAGCAACCTTTATCTTTTTAGGATTACTGATCAACCTGCTCATGACCCGCAAACCTCTGCTGGAAGCAATAAATGCATCCAGGCAGCAGGAAGACGACGGAATAATTACACTACGCCCATCACCACTGGGAGAATTTATTACGCCGAGGATTGTGACCTTAATTTATATCGTTGGAAGTTTGGTACTTGCGTTACTAATCAGCACTGCCGTTAAAGATAATTGGATTATTTTGCAGCAATACCTGAATGCAGCTTCCTTTGGTATAGCGGATCCCATATTCGGCAAAGATGCTGGTTTTTACAGCTTCAAACTACCTTTCTACCAGTTTATTTACCAGATTTTGATGTGGGTAACTTTTTTGTCCGCAATCGCCGTGGCCGCTATTTACCTATTCAGTGATTCCACCCGGGGCGGGCTTACCAGGATTTTTAATTCAGTTGCGGCACGATATCACCTTTCAGCCCTGGCCGCCGTATTTTTCTTGATTAAAGCATGGGGCTACAAACTACAGCAGTATTACCTCATGTTTTCTGCCGAGGGCGCTGTTTTCGGACCAGGTTATACTGATATCCATGCCCGGCTGTTGAGTTTGAAAATATTAATGGTCATTGCTCTTTTAACAGCCGTGGTGATACTTGTAAATATTTTTATGCGCCGATTCAAAATGGTTGTTTATAGCATAGGCGGTTTGTTGGTTGTATCTATTTTAATCGGCAGTGTTTATCCCGCAGCTATTCAAAAATTAATTGTTTCGCCCAATGAATTGGTCAAAGAAACCCCATATATTGAAAACAGCATTGAGTTTACCCGTTATGCTTATAACTTAAATAGAATTGAACAAAAGCCTTTCCCGGCAGGACAGGTACTCAGTAAAGAACAGATTGACGAAAATCCCGAAACAATCAATAATATACGCTTGTGGGATTGGAGACCGCTGAGTGATACTTACAAGCAACTTCAGGGAATGCGGCCCTATTATGATTTTAAAAATATAGATATTGACCGGTACGTAGTTGACGGTAATTACCGGCAGGTAATGCTGGCGGCAAGAGAAATGGACCAGAGTAAACTGACGGGCCAAGCTCAGACATGGATTAACCAGCGCCTAAAATATACACATGGCTACGGGGTGGCCGTGAGCCCTGTCAACGAAATCACCGGTGAAGGTATGCCGGCATTCCTTTTAAAAAACATTCCGCCAACAGGAAATACAGACCTTAAGGTAGACAGGCCCGAGATTTATTATGGTGAGTCCACCGACAGTTATGTTATTGTAAATACTGCTACCAAAGAATTTGATTATCCCATCAGTGGAAATGAAAATGCGTCAACCATGTACGAAGGTAAAAGTGGGGTAACGGTTAATTCCTTTTTCAGAAAAGGAGTCTTCGCGCTGGCTTTTGGCGATTACAGGCTCATACTGGCTTCTGACGTACAGCCCGACAGCCAGATTTTATTCCGCCGTAATATAAGAGAAAGGGTTCCCCGTATTGCACCTTTTTTAAAGTATGACGGCGATCCCTACCTGGTTATAAGTGAAGGCAAACAGTACTGGATGTGGGACGCATATACCACCACAAATATGTTTCCTTATTCAGAGCCGTTTAACGGCCGTGATAACTATATTCGCAATTCGGTTAAGGTTGTAGTTGATGCTTATAGCGGTGATGTTACCTTTTATGCCGCTGATGCATCCGAGCCGGTTTTGCAAACGTATCAAAGCATCTTTAAGGACCTGTTCGTACCTTTATCTGAGATGCCGGATGATCTACAAAATCATATTAGGTACCCGGTGGACATGTTTATGGTACAGGCTGAAAAATTCTCCCTATATCATATGACCAACCCAGAGATGTTTTATAATAAAGAAGATAGATGGAATATGCCCACCGAGCAATACCGCGGCGAGGAACAAGCTATGGAACCCTATTACACTATGACCAGATTGCCAGGGGAAGAGCAACCAGAGTACGTACTCATAATGCCCTACACCCCCCAAGATAAGAACAACATGATTGCCTGGCTTGCCGCCCGATCGGACGGGGAGAATTACGGCAACTTACTTTCTTACCAATTCCCTAAACAAGAATTGGTATATGGTCCCATGCAAATTGAGGCCAGGATTAACCAAGACACTACTATTTCTGAGCAACTAACTTTGTGGGACCAGAGGGGCTCTTCCGTAATCAGAGGGAACCTTTTGGTTATTCCGGTGGAGGACGCACTGCTTTATGTGGAACCTATTTACCTTCAGTCCGATCAAAGCAGAATGCCCGAGTTGCGCCGCGTAATAGTGGCCCACGGTAATGAAGTGGTTATGGAGCCAACCCTGGACTTATCATTGCAAAGGATATTCGGTAAAGACACCGACGCTCCAAAGCCGCCTCAAGAAGAGAAACCACCGGCAGATGGGACCGTGGAAACAAACCGTGAATTAATCGATAAGGCCAACCGGCTTTATAACACAGCGCAAGACAGGCTTAAGAGCGGAGATTTCACCGGTTACGGTGAAACCATGGATGAGCTTAAAGATGTATTGCAAAAACTTTCAACACAAGGTAGTATGGAGTAATTAAATAAAAAGAACATAAAGGAGGAAAAAGCTATGTTCTTTGATACTTGGTGGCAGGCAGTGGTGTTCGGAATCGTTACCACCACAAGTATGCTTGTGATAGCAAATTTTTTTCAAGCCATGTGGAAAAAGTACGAGGATAAGCCGGATAAACCCGCCACTCAAAGTTGTGACGCTCATCATCATTAAGATTCGATTAAAGAAACTACCGGCCTCATAACCGGTAGTTTCTTTTTCAAAAGGAGCAGATTCTATTATGCCATTTATAGATATGCAACGAAAACGTTATTACTATGAGGCCAAATTGCCTGCTGATCGGGACCCCAAACACATCATTGTATTTATCCATGGTGCCGGTGGGAACCATATGCACTGGACCTATCAATTGGAGAGCCTGGGGAAAGAGCACCTGGCTATAGCAGTGGACTTACCCGGACACGGCCAATCGCAAGGGAATTCCGCCGATATGATATCGGAATATGTGGATTTCCTGCACACTTTCTCTGAACACCTAATCGGCAGCCCCTTTATTCTAGCCGGACATTCTATGGGTGGTGCCATTGCCCAAGAATTTGCCCATAGTTTTCCGGCCAAATTATCAGGACTGGTTTTGGCAGGTACAGGCGCCCGTCTAAAGGTTTTGCCTGCTATTTTAAAGACATTTGCAGAGGGTAATGTATTTAGAGAACTGATTAATTATTTATACGGTAAAGATGCCCCCAAGCACCTGTTGGACATCACATGCAAAGACATGGAAACTGTCTCACCAAAGGTATTTTTTAATGACTTTACAGCATGTAATAACTTTGACATGCTGGATAAACTTACAGAAATTAAAACTAAAACACTGATTGTTTCAGCGGGAGAAGACTCGTTAACTCCGGTTAGATATGGAGAATACCTGGCAAACCGGATTCTAAACTCAGAAATGCATATGATTAAACAAGCCGGTCATATGATGATGTTGGAACAACCACAACAATTCAATAAATTAATCAGCAACTTTTTAGCAGGTATTTAAAGCTGTAGGGAGGATAAAAATGGTTAAAAAAATAGGTATACTAACCGGTGGAGGGGATGCCCCCGGGTTAAATGCTGTTATTAGAGCTGTCACCAAAACTTGCTGTAGCGAATACGGGATGACAGTAATGGGTATTGAAAACGGTTTTGGTGGTCTTATACAGAACCGGATAAGGGAATTAACAGCTACAGACGTAACCGGCATTTTACCCCGCGGAGGTACAATCCTCGGCACCACCAACCGCGATAATCCCTTTCACTACCCGGTGGTAAAAGGAGATAAAAAAGTATTTGCTGATGTATCAGACAGGGTATTCGAAAATATGAGTATTCATGACATGGAGGCTCTGGTTGTTATCGGTGGGGACGGCAGCCTGGCTATTGCCAAGCAACTGCACGACCTGGGGCTAAAGGTGGTGGGTGTACCTAAAACAATAGATAACGACCTTTCAGCCACTGATCAAACTTTCGGTTTTGACACAGCTTTGGCAACAGCCACGGAAGCAATAGACAAACTACACACCACTGCAGAATCTCACCACCGGGTGATGGTACTTGAGGTTATGGGCAGGTATGCCGGTTGGATAGCCTTGGCCTCGGGCCTGGCAGGCGGGGCTGATGTAATTTTAATACCTGAGATTCCTTATCAACTGGAAAAAGTGATAGATAAGATAAACAAGCGGAGCCAGCAGCACAAAAAATTTAGCATAGTGGTTGTGGCGGAAGGAGCTAAGCCTGAGGATGGCGAAATGGTTGTGCAAAAAACTGTCGAAGACAGTTTTGACCCTGTTCGCCTGGGCGGAATAGGTAATGTTATTGCTCAACAGGTTGAAAAGCATACAGGAAAAGAAAGCCGGGTAACAGTTCTTGGTCATTTGCAAAGGGGAGGTTCCCCCACAGCCTTCGATAGAATCTTAGCTACCAGATACGGTACCGGGGCAGCTAACCTTTTGGCCAGAGAAAAATTCGGCGCCATGGTATGCTTGCAGGGCAACACAATCTCTTCCGTGTCACTGGCGGAAGCTACCGGAGAACTGAATCAGGTCAAACAGGACAATGATATGATTAAGTCAGCCCGCAAACTAGGAATTTGCATGGGGGATTAATTAAAAACAATAAAACATGATCCCTTACGAAGGAAGGTGCTGCCCATGAATTACGATATGCCTGTTTACCGCCCACCCAGTGAAGCTTCCAGTCTAATTTTGCAGGTTACTTTGGGATGTTCCCATAATGGGTGTACATTTTGCGGTATGTATAAAGGGAAACAGTTTCATATCAAGTCCTGGCAGGAAATAAAAACTGAAATTGAAACATGCGGCCGGCAGCCATATGGCATTAACCGTGTATTTCTTGCCGACGGAGACGCCCTTGCCGTAGATACAGGCACACTGCTCAAGACACTGAACCTTCTCTATAAAACATTTCCTAATCTGGAGAGAGTGGGCATATATGCCGGGCCAAAGGACATACATGCCAAGTCAAAAGATGAACTTGTAGAGTTAGGCAAAGCAGGTTTGAAAATATTTTACCTGGGAATTGAAAGCGGCAGCGACAAAATTCTTAAGGCTGTCAATAAAGGCGTAAACAGCGAACAAATGATTAAAGCAGGGAAAAAAATAATGGACTCAGGCCTTCAGCTATCAGCGACCATTATACTGGGGTTGGGAGGAAAAGAGTTATGGCAAGAACACGCGCGCGAAACCGCCGCCGTGGTGAGCGCTGTAAACCCCACCTACCTGGGCGCCCTTACTTTAATGGTTGTACCTGACACTCCGCTATATAAAAAGGTGCAGCGAGGGGACTTCGAGGTGCCCAACTCCAGCGAAATTCTAAAAGAAATTAAGCTACTTTTGGCCAACGTTAACCTATCTAATTGTACCTTTCGTTCCAATCATGCATCCAATTACTTGCCGCTGCGAGGCATTTTAAACCAGGACCGCGATAAGTTGGTTAAATTAATTGAAAATGCCCTGGAACAACCTGACAAGGTACCACTGCGACCGGAATATTTCCGGGGACTTTAAAGCATAAAAAAGTTAACTTATATAAGATAAATTCCCATACTTTGGCAGGACTTACAACAGCTTGAGGATAATATACCAATATACATTATTTTCCAGAGGTGTTGTAAGTGGTCAAATCTTTTTCAGTTCTGGGCCTTGCCCTTATGGTTACGTTTGTATTCAGCTTTCAGGCCGGCAGTCAACAATACCGAAGTGATACTTCTGCCGTCAAATCCATTGTACACGGCGCGGTGGAAGATACCGGCTGGATGCGGGCAGCGGATAAAAAAGAAGTACAAGTGTTTTTAAGCAGTTACTTTACCGGCGAACTCTTAAATGATCTAGTTGAACAAACATGGAAATTTGTTAAATCGGACACTGATTGGTATGGAACAGCGATGGTAGAAAAAATGCTGATTAACTCCATTGACGGCGATACAGTGACAGTGCTAGCATACATAAAGGAAATGGATGTAACCAGCAAAACCAGCACCGGGGCAACAGGTGAATTTATCCTCAAAAAGACCTATTGTGGTTGGAGAATCAGTCAGATGATCATTAGGGAGTAGTGTCTGCAAAATTGGTAAGAATATGATATAATTTATAAAAATTATAAGCGGGTGGTTTGGTGGATAAACTTAAAGTCGGTGTTTTTACTGACAGTTACAAACCGTACACCAGTGGGGTAGTACGCTCCATTGATACATTTACAACAGAATTGGAAGCTATGGGACACCAAATATTTATTTTTGCACCTAACTACCCCAATTGCGATAAAGGGGAAACGGGAGTATTTAGATTTCCATCTATCCCTGCACCTACACATCCAAATTATTCTCTGGCTTTACCTTTTTCATTTCGGATGAGAAATATTGCTGAAAAACTCAATTTGGATATTATACACGTACATTCACCGTTTTTATTGGGTAGGGTTGGTGCGCGCTATGCAAAACGTATGCAGATACCCTTAGTTTTTACCTTTCACACCCTGTACGAAGAATATGTACACTATATTCCCTTTGCTCATGGTATTACCAAGGATTTAACCCAACGACTTTCTAGTGATTTTTGCAACCAGTGTGATTTAGTGGTAACTCCCACCCGGATTGTCTCCGACTACATTAAATCCTTAGGTGTAAAAACAGGTGTAGTTAATGTCCCCACCGGAATCCAAGTACAAGATTACGGTTCAGGTGATAAAGAGTGGCTGCAAAAAAATTATAGTATTCCAGGCCATGAAAAAGTTCTGTTATGTGTA
Source organism: Bacillota bacterium (assembly GCA_009711705.1). Taxonomy (GTDB): domain Bacteria; phylum Bacillota; class Desulfotomaculia; order Desulfotomaculales; family VENG01; genus VENG01. The sequence continues at coordinate 174,479 of VENG01000001.1, read as the reverse complement.
GGACGCTTAGGAAAAGAAAAGAACCTGCAGTGGCTTTTGGAAGCAATTGCTCTGGTTGAGAAACAATATCCGCATTTTCGCCTGGTACTGGTGGGAGAAGGACCGGAAGAAAATAATCTTAAAGATAAGACCGTAGAACTCGGAATTGAAAATAAGGTTACTTTTACCGGAGTACTGCCAAAAGAAAAAGTAATTCACTGCTACAATAGTTCAGATATTTTTGTATTTGCTTCCGTTACAGAAACTCAAGGCCTTGTTATAGGCGAAGCTAAGGCTGCGGGACTGCCAGTAGTAGCTGTTGATGCAAACGGGGTATCTGAAATGGTTGAACATGAAAAAGACGGTTTTCTTACGGAACTAAACCAGGAGGAATTTGCCGACCGGGTTTTGACAATGCTTAAAGACGAAGGAATAAGAAAGCAAATGGCTGAACAGGCTGTAATCAACGTCGATCAAATATCATCCAAAAATTGTGCTTTAAAATTATTGCGCTGTTATAGTGACCTTATAGAAAAACATAATAAGCTCACACACAATATATCCGGTGTTAATTAAAAGGAAACATCATTAGTTGAGAGGTGCAAAAAAATGACTACAACAAAGCAAATAACCCTGCACGATATTCTAGGTGCAGCTTTAGTTAATGAAACGCTGGGAGCCAAATTTTACGCTGCTATGGCAGGAAACGCTGAAGAGGAGGATGTCAGAGACATTTTCCATAAGTTGGCTGAAGAAGAAAAGGAACATAGACATCTTTTTCAGACCCTAATAGAGCAGCATAAAAATGGTAGCGAGAACGGAACAATCCCGGACAACAAATCAGCCTATTTTAAGTTCTTGGCTGATAGTAATATCTTTGCCACCATCATAGAGGCCTTTAAACAACGTGACCAAGAGCTTTCCGATATCGGCCCTAAGGATGCCCTTTCCATAGGTATACAAGCAGAAAAAGATTCAATTCTTCTATACCAAGAACTTTTTTCTAGTACCGCCGATGACTCTGTAAAAGAGGCGATCAGCAAATTACTGGAGGAAGAAAAAATTCATCTATTGGAGTTAAGGCAGCAATTGGAAGACTTTCAGTCAAACTAAAAACATGGGAGCACTTTAGTGTTCCTTTATTATGTTACTGTTTCAGGGAGGATATTATAAAGAGTGGAAAACCTGGGAGTACTGCTGGGAGCGTACGCATTCATTTTTGGAGCTAGGGTCATCGATATGTCCTTGGACGTGCTGCGAATTTTGATGTTGATGCGAGACAAAAAAATCCTGGCATCGGTCATTGGTTTTTTTGAAGTAACTGTATTTGTTGTAGCCCTTAATGAAGTACTTAAGGGGGGCCTGGACGATACAGGCAAAGTATTGGCTTATGCAGGAGGCTTTGCCACCGGCAATTTTGTAGGAAGTATCATTGAAGGGAAACTGGCCATGGGCTATTTATCATTACAGGTATTTCCCCAGCCTCAATTAGAGCAAAGGTTTGTAACAGCTCTTCGCCAACATGGATTTGGCGTCACCACGGTATCCGGGCAGGGGAGAGACGGTGAAAGAGTAATTCTTTTTGTTACCCTTAAGCGTAAAAACCTGAACCGGGCCATCACTCTACTGGATGAGTTGCATCCCAACGTTTTCTTTACCATTTCCGACGCCAGGCACATAAAAGGGGGAGTATTCCCTGCCGCCAAAAGATAGAGGACTAGAAAAGGAAAACCTGCCTCCAAGCCAGTTTTTTCACAAAATTAAATATACAGAAACCAACCATCTGCCGCCGGCATATTTTTCTTTATATGCCGGCGGCTTTATTAAATACATTTTAGTACGACGATACTAGAAAACTAATCGGCCATCATAGGAGGGAGTAGATGAACCACCCCGCAACCAGAGATCTTTTAAATAGAGTTTTTGCTCTAGGAGTTCCGCAGTTTTACGCATGACTTTACAATCGGTGGTAACCATCGCTGCTTTAATCATGGTCGGTCACCTTGGCCCTCAAGCTATAGCCGCAGTGGGACTGGGCACCCGCGTGTTATTAATTATGATAGCGGTTTTAATGGCCATCAGCGTAGGGGTAACAGCACTTGTAGCACGATACGTGGGAGCGGGTGATGAGGAGCGTGTACAAGCAGCAATCCAACATGCCCTGGTGCTGGGACTTGGCATCGGCATACTGATCGCCGTAGGTGGTTGGTTTTCAGCTCCCGTAATCATGCGGGGACTACTTTTCCTCCAACCGGACACTGATTTTAGTCTAATATCTTTAGGGACCATGTACTTGCGTGCAGCATTGATTCCCATGGTGCTAGGATATTTGCTATTCATAAGTAACGCTATTTTCCAAGGTGCGGGCAACATGAAAACTCCCCTGTACCTTATGGCAGGGGTCAACATAATAAACCTATCGCTGATGTATGTATTGATTAATGGCACCGGCCCTTTTCCCAGCATGGGCGTAGAAGGAGCGGGCCTAGCCCAGGGATTGTCCAGGGCCATAGGTGGGGTGGTAGCTTTGTTCCTGCTGCTGCAGGGTAAAACACCAGTCAGATTAATATTCAACAATATAAATTTGGACCTATCACTGATAAAAAAACTACTTTCCATTGGCCTGCCGGCCAGTGGCGAAAATTTTGTACGACAGGGATCTCAGGTGCTATACAGTATCATTATTGCCTCATGGGGGACGACCACCCTAGCAGCAAACCAAATAGCGATGAGCATCTTCTCCTTAAGTTTCATGCCCGGCTTCGGCTTTGCCTTAGCTGCGACAGCCTTAGTTGGGCAAAGCCTGGGAGCGAATAAACAAGAAACAGCTGTAAGATATGGTTATTTAGCCACAAAAGCTACATTAATGTTTTCTGTCCTTACAGGAACAATATTTTTCTTTTTCGGCAGGACTATTGCCTCCTTTTACACTAATGATATACAAGTTATTAATGTCTCATCAACGTGCCTTCGCATAATTGCCTTAACCCAGCCCGCTTTAGCTGTGGCACAGGTGCTTGCAGGCGCCCTGCGCGGGGCAGGGGACACAAAGTGGGTATTATATATTACCACCATCGGCAATTGGGGAGTGCGTCTTGTATTGTCGCTGCTGCTGGGTTTTTATTTTAACCTTTACCTGGTGGGAGTTTGGTGGGCAATGGCCAGTGACCAATTCATACGTGCCATCCTGACTCTTTGGCGTTACCACGGCAAAAGGTGGATAGAAGTATTTTGGCACCAGGAAAACCAACCCCGGGGGCTGGAAAAGAAATAGTTTTATAATTTAAGTTATCATCTAGAGAGATGCTGTTTACATAATACCAAATATTAGATTTCCAAAACAGTCAATGTAATAGGAGGTTTATTTTAGTAGTGAAATATACAAAGGGAAAAGTAGGACGAGTTTTCGTGGTCAAGGTGGAAAATGGTGATGACCTAATTTTTGAACTGAAGAAGTTGGCTCAAAAAGAAAGTATTGAGGCCGGAGTTTGTTACATTATTGGAGCATTAAAGGAAGCCTCCATGGTAACCGGGCCCAAGGAGTGCACACAACCACCGGAACCTGTATGGCGTACCTTTAGCGATTGTCGTGAAATTTTAGCTATCGGAACGTTATTCCGTGATGACCGCGAGCCAGTGCTTCACCTGCATGGAACTACGGGTAAGGGAGACCAAACCTTAACAGGGTGCATCAGGGGAGAATCTCAAATTTACCTGGTGGCAGAGGTAATAATTTTGGAATTAATAAATACCGGTGCCATTAAAGAATTTGATGCTGAGTTTGGATTCAAAATGCTTAATTTTTTGTCAGTATAGGGCAGACAGCAAGATTTTTTGGTTTACATAAAACACTATCGGAGAATAATCGGACCACATACAACAACAAAGTTTCTACCGGCAAAGAAGGAATTTTAAACCATATATGGAATAAATCATTATCCGGAATATTCAAGCCGATATGACCGCGATTAGCTGAAAGGAGGAAGATAATAAGGAAACAAATTGTAAACCTGTAACAAATGAAATAATTTAAGATCGAAAGGAGATAAGAATTTTATCTATGATAACAGTAATGGCCAGATTAAAAGCAAAACCAGGCAAAGAAAATATGCTGGCAGAAGAACTTGCCAAACTTACTAAGGTGGTAAAGGAGAAAGAATCAGGCTGCACAATGTATATCCCTCACGTTTCAACCGAAAACCCTACTGAATTTATATTTTTTGAAAAATACTCCGATCAAAACGCATTGGACATTCATCTTGAGACTCCACATTTTAAGGCACTAGCGCAAAAATTTGATGACTTACTTGATGCTCCCCCGGTATTGGAGAAATTAAAAGAACTACCGTAAAAAGTGGGTTTTGCTCCTAGCGAAACCCACTTTTAGTTCATACGCTTTATCAATTATTGGATTGTGTGATATGATGAGGCTAATTTTAAGGTAACTGAGGGAGAGGTTAAAAATGAACTACTTAAAAGAATTAAGTGATACCATAGAACATTTAATTACTGCATCGGGTTTTGCAGCCAGCTTTAGGTCTCCGTTAATCGGTTGTGCTGCCGCGGATGACCAAGTTTTTACCGATATCAAGTCCATCACCCACCAAGGGCATATGCTGCCGGAAGACATGCTCCCAGGGGCCATGTCAGTTATAGCCTTTTTCTTACCATATAGTCAAGAGATCGTACAATCAAACCTTGAAGCAAAAAAGGTATCCAGAGAATGGGCAGTTGCTTATGTTGAAACCAATAAATTAATTAATGATATTTGCTTAGAAGCCCGGAAAATGTTCGAGGAGAGGGGATTTAGGGTTGCTTGGGAAAAGCCAACCTACAGCTTTGATAAACAAAAACTGATGTCTACATGGTCTCACAGGCACGCTGCCTACGCCGCGGGATTAGGTACATTTGGTTTAAACAATTTATTTATAACTGATGCAGGTTGTGCAGGGAGAGTGGGCAGTTTTGTTATCGACGCCTACGTTACCCCCACCCCCAAACCCAGTGGAGAGAAATGTTTACATAAAAAAGGCGGCAAATGTGGAGGATGCATCACCCAATGCCCTACAGGGGCTTTAACCATGGAAGGTTTTGACCGGCACCGCTGCTACCAGTGGCTCCTTAAGTGGGACAATTATTACTCTGATTTACCATTGACTGACGTTTGTGGGAAATGTTCATTGGGCAAGTGCTCAACAACCGGGTACTAAGGGACATACGACGTAACCATAAAAGCCATAGGAGACATATTAATGTTTTTGACATAGACCCGGAATTTCAAGCATTGTCTAAATCTTGTTTTCCGGGATGTTTCCTTTGCCTGTATTCGTTAAAAGTTAATCACTTTATCAGCTAAATCGCCTTCTTTTTCAAGATGATTAATGACTTTGGATATTTCCTTCCTTACCTTCCTGTAATCTACATCCATCCAGGCCTTTAAGAGCGGGATAAATTTCTTTTCCCCGGAATCTTTGATCTTATCCAACAACAGCAATATCATACCCCTGTTTCTTTCCTTAAGCTCATTTACAAAGCTGTAATCCCCATCCGGAATTAGTGACCTGAGTTTTTCCAGCAGTTCATCCGAATATGTATCTCTTTCAATTTCCCAGCCTATCTTAGTATAAACAATTACAGGCAACCTGCCATAATATGTCACCTTTAGGTATCCTCTTTTAATAAGCCAATCCACCCTGGCCGTTATGTCCTCAATCTTTAAATCCTTAAAAAAACCGTATACAGGACTCTTATCCAGCTCATATTGAAGCAGTTTTTTATCTTTTGAACCCTTCATTATTTTTGACAGTAGGTTCCTGCCTCCGGTGGCAATGAGATCGTCAGCACCACGTAAGATTGCTTTTATTTCTTCAAACGGTAAATCCATTATGCCTTTTGAATCAAGTTGATATTTAACCCTTTGTTTCTTTTTACTCATAAATAAACACCCCCAAAAGAGAGTTCTTTTATTAACCTTTTCACCACATGGCAGTTAATCCTTCAACTTTTTTTAGTAAACTTAGGTACCCGGTACCAAGTGTCAAGTATTTGACGCTTCAATTCTGGTCTAACTTCAGAACCTTAATCCGATAATACAGTGTACTGCGTGGAATTCCCAGAGCACGCGCGGCCTCTGCTTTATTCCCGCGGGCCTGCCTAAGCGCTTCAATAATAAGTTCCCGCTCGGTATTCCGGGTTATATCTGTCATGGTGGATGTAGCCTTACCAGCAGATGCACGCAGGGCTTGGGCTCTCCTCTTTAAAGCTCTAGGCAAATGCTCAGCTGAAATGGTACCTACCTCTGAGAGAATCACCATTCGTTCCAGCACATTGCGGAGTTCCCTTATGTTTCCCGGCCATGAATAATCTAAAAGGAGTGACATTAATTCCGGATCTACCTGACTCACACCACGGTCATGCTGCTGGGAGAATTCCTGTATAAAAGTATAAACCAGTTCCGGAATATCTTCTTTTCGCTCCCTCAAGGATGGGATTTCAAGAGATACCACATTCAATCGGTAGTAAAGGTCTTCCCGGAATTGGCTATGAACAATCATTTCCTCCAGATTACGGTGGGTGGCGGCGATGATCCGCACATCCACCGTAACCGGTTTATTTCCCCCCACCCGGTAAAACACATTTCTTTGAATTACCCGCAAAAGTTTTACCTGCATCTGTGCGGGTAATTCCCCTATCTCGTCCAAAAAAATAGTTCCCCCGTTGGCAAGCTCAAATTTACCAATTTTACCTTTGCGGTCGGCACCTGTAAAAGCTCCTTTCTCGTAGCCAAATACTTCACTTTCAAATAAAGTGGACGGTATCGCCCCGCAGTTTATTACAATGAAGGGTTTTTTATACCTGCCGCTGGCCTGGTGGATTGCTTCAGCAAACAAATCCTTGCCCGTACCGCTTTCCCCGCGAATCAACACCGACGCGTTGGTATCCGCAACCCGGTTAGCAATGGCCACGGCTGCAGCCAGCAGCCGGCTGTGGCCCATAATTCTTTGGAAAGGATCATTACGCCCGTTAATATTCTTAATTTCCTTTTCCAGTAATCTTACTTGTGTGGTGGCTCTGGACAGATCCTGGTGTAGATGAACCAGCTCGGTGATATCACGTTCTGCGGAAATGCTGCCAATCAGTGCATCACCCTCCAGGATGGGACCTGCATTAATTAGCACATGAGTGCCGTCGCAGGGCTGGTGATATGAATTCCTGACCTCGTGTCTCTCTCTAAATACTCTGGTGGAGACCAAAGTCGTAAAAAAAGAATTAATGGAACAACCGGTTATTTCCTCTGCCGGTATGTTATAAAGCTCTTCCGCCCGCCGGTTCCAAACTGTAACCTTCTCCTCATGGTCAATGATGGTTATGGCCTCATTTACAGTATCCACCACTGATTGAAGCATGGTTGCCGTAATACTCAGTCGTTGCCAGAGAAAACGGGCCAGGTGCCCTGGTTCAATCAAGCCGGTAGGACCTCCGTTCGGCTCGCTAACCACAAAAATAGGGGCAGGCTCCGTTACCAAAATGGCAATTAATTGACCCAGGGCAGTATCGGCAGAAACCACCTGAACACGCCGGCAATAATCCAAAGCATAAAGGGGCGTATCTACCTTATTTGAGATCAATGATAAGTAGCCGCTTGGGCATGCTCCCATCACCTCCTGGGATTCCATAATAATAACACCCTTAAAATCCCCACCCGCTACCGATTCCCGCGCCCGGTCCACAGTGACATCCAGGGGGACAGTAATAACCGGACCCAACATCATTTCACCTGCTGTAAAGGATCTAAATCTATCAATCACGGAAACCCTCACTCCTTCTCACCTAACTATTTCGCGTGAGTCGAAAAAACATCCTGTTTTTTCTTATGAAATCAGCAAATATTTGACACCTGTCGAAAAATAGACGCTTATAAATACAAAGATTAATGCTAAGGAGCCTAATAATGCTGTTCGCCGATCAGGAATGATTTTTGCACTTTTAAGCTACAAGTAATATACGGAGCAATTTATCTGAATTATCTAACACCCTTTAATAACTTGCAAGCCAACCAATTATTAAAGATTGCTGAACCATAAATGACACAAAAACTTAACGCGAGGTGAAATTTGATGCACAAAGAATTTGAAGAGAAGGTAGTCCAAAGAGGCCTTGAGCTCTACCAGAAGATTGAAGGGGAAACATCGTCTATTTTCAAGAAAGACTTTTGGACCGGTAAAGTAATGGATTGGTGTATGAGCGACGAAGCCTTTAAGCTACAGATGTTCAGGTTTGTGGATGTCTTTCCTTACCTGAGTCGTTCTGAATCTGTAGCCAAGCACCTACAGGAATATTTTTGCGCTCCCGACCAGGAATTTCCCGCCAGCCTGCAATGGGGGTTGAATAAGCTGTCACCTAATTCTATGGCAGCTAAAATGGTGGCCAAAACCATCTCCTCCAATATTAGCAGTATGGCCCGGCAGTTCATCTCCGGTGTGGATGCCAAGGATGCTTTACCTGCGCTTAAAAAGATACGTAAGGACGGCGTAGCTTTTACGGTGGACCTCCTGGGCGAGGCAGTTGTTTCTGAAAAGGAAGCAGATGAATATTATAACAGATACATGGATTTGGTTACCATCATGGCCGGGGAGCAGCAAAAATGGCAACCTCTGGGGGGAGGTAAAGGTCAACTTGACTGGGGACATGCACCAAAGGTAAACATCTCCATCAAACCTTCGGCCATGTATTCCCAGATGGATCCTAAAAATTTTACTTTTTCCATAGCCAAGGCCAAGGAGCGATTGCGTCCCATTTTCCGTGTGGCCATGCGTGAGGGTTTTTTCGTAATGCTGGACTTAGAGCATACCCTGCTTAAAAACTTAACTCTGGACCTTTATAAAAGCCTGCTGGAAGAAGAAGAGTTTAACTCTTACCCGCACACCGGGGTAGTCATACAGGCTTATTTACAGGATAGCGAGCAAGACCTTTTGCATTTAATTGAGTGGGCTAAAGAAAAGGAACAGCGCATTACCATACGCCTGGTTAAGGGTGCCTACTGGGACGCAGAAGTAATCCTGGCTAAACAGAAAAATTGGGAAATACCAGTTTTTTCCAACAAATTTGAAACAGATGCCAACTTCGAAAAATTATCTCAAATTCTGCTGGAAAACCATGATTACGTATCCTTTGCCTGTGCATCGCATAATATCCGATCCATAGCTTATGTGATGGAAAAAGCTGAGGAACTTCAGGTCCCCGAAGAACACCTTGAATATCAAGTGCTTTATGGCATGGCAGAACCGGTACGTACAGCCCTGCGCAAAGCCGGGCTAAAGTTGCGCCTGTACGCTCCCGTTGGGGAAATGATTCCGGGCATGGCCTATCTGGTACGCCGGCTTTTAGAAAACACGGCTAACGAATCCTTCCTGCGGCAGAGTTTCGCTGAAGGAGCATCTAAGGACTATCTCCTGCGCAACCCGCTGGAACTGCTCAAGGAAAACCCCACTCCTGAACAACCGGTGGTTTCCATGCCGGAATACGCTGGCCACGGAATCTTTCGAAACGAACCAGTCTTTGACTGGACTATAGAAGAGAATAGAGAAAATTTCAAGCAGGCACTACAAGTAGTCAGGAACAATTTAGGTAACCAAATACCCTTGTTTATTGGTGGCAATGAAGTGGCCACCAGAAAAGAAATTGTATCTACTAACCCCAATAAACCGTCTGAAATAATAGGATCTGTTGCTTCTGCCGGACAGGAAGAAGCAGAGAGAGCGGTCAACGCTGCACGGGGAGCTTTTCCCGCCTGGCGTGATACCACTTCCCGGGAACGGGCGGACTACTTATTCAAGGCAGCTAAAATAGCAAAAAAACGCCGCAGAGAGCTGGTTGCCCTGGAAGTACTGGAAGTAGGCAGAAGTTGGAGCGAAGCAGATGCTGAGGTTTGTGAAGCAATCGATTTCCTGGAATATTACGGCCGGGAAATGATACGTCTATCGCCTCAACGTCGCATGGGCAGGGCACCGGGAGAAGTAAGCCGCATGTTTTACGAACCTCGTGGATTAGGAGTGGTAATCGCCCCGTGGAACTTCCCCTTTGCCATCTCGGTGGGTATGACTTCGGCCGCCCTCGTCACCGGCAATACCGTTATCTATAAACCAGCTTCCCAATCCCCAGTGGTGGGGGCCGAGGTATACCGCATATTTGCTGAATCCGGCCTACCGGACGGAGTGTTGAATTTCCTGCCCGGCCCCGGAGATAAAATCGGTGATTACCTGGTCTGCCACCGGGACACAACCTTCGTGGCCTTTACCGGCTCCATGGATGTGGGGCTAAGAATTAACGCGCTGGCAGCAAAGACCCCTGAAGGCGCCATGGGTATAAAAAAAGTAATAGCAGAGATGGGCGGTAAAAACGCCATTATTGTCGATTCCGACGCCGACATCGATGAAGCGGTAGTGCATACAATTTATTCAGCCTTCGGCTACCAGGGGCAAAAGTGCTCAGCCTGTTCCAGGGCCATAGTGTTAGAAGAAAATTATGAGAAGTTTGTCAACCGCTTGGTGGAGGCCGCAAAAAGCATTAACATTGGCCCGGCAGAGCAGCCCGAATCGTACATGGGAGCAGTAATTGACGATGCCGCGCAAAAAAAGATAAGGTCTTATATTAACCTGGGGCAGAAGGAAGGGCGTATGCTTCTGTGTAGGGAAATGCCGGAAATGGAAGGTCATTATGCACCGCTGACTGTATTCGACCAGATTAAGAAGGACAGCAGGTTAGCGCAGGAAGAGATCTTCGGTCCCGTTCTGAGCGTAATTAAAGTCAGTGACTTTGACGAGGCTTTACGAGCAGCCAATAACACCCAATTCGCACTAACCGGTGGTGTATTCTCACGCAGCCCGGAGAATATTGAACGGGCCAAGCAGGAATTTAGGGTAGGTAACTTGTATATCAACCGTGGTTGCACTGCTGCCATCGTAGAAAGACATCCCTTTGGCGGCTTTAAGATGTCCGGAGTAGGTTCTAAAGCCGGTGGACCTGATTACCTGCTGCAGTTTACCGTACCCCGTGTAGTAGTGGAAAATACCCTGCGCCGCGGCTTTGCCCCGGAGGAGGAAGGGGACGAATAACGCCGGTAGCTTCACTGTAATTTGATTGTATTTTACCAAAAACTACTGTAAAATAAGATTAGTAACAGATAACAATATGAATCAGCAAGCTCCCGGCTTTCAGTATAGCGTAGACGGGATAAGCTTCACTGTTGCCTTTTCTTGCGCAGGAAGATATAATATTATATAGTTTTTTGACTATTTAGTAAGATTTGGCCTAGCAGCAAAACTTCTAAACATAGACTGCATGAGAGCCGGCATAAGAGCGGAAACAGTGGCTCTGAGGCCGGCTATTATTTTTGCGCGGGACAAGCATAATTCAATGAGAATATTGGCGGATCTACCGTGGGGGAATTTATTGGGCACCTTGTGCTTCTGAACAAAATGAATTTATTCCTGCAGGGTATCGTAGAAACAAGGGGAGGCAAGAAGATTGTCAACCCAAAGGAGGTGCAGGTTCCGAAAAATAAAATAGTCTTAAAAATGCTTGTCTTACAAAAGAAAACGGGAGGTTACATTATGTCTAAAAAGTATTTTGGCCTTGTTGCATTAGTATTACTGTTATCTCTAACCTTATTTGGCTGTGGGGGTCAACAGGCGGAAGAACAGCCCGGCGGTAATGAAGGACAGGCTGAAGAAATTAACTACGATGGCGAAATAAAAATAGGTTTGATGATTCCACTTACCGGCTCTGAGGCTACCTATGGCAAGGACATGGAAAATGCCATGAAAATGGCGGCTGACGAAATTAATGCCGAAGGTGGCATTCTAGGCAAAAAATTAGTTACCATTTCGGGTGACACAGCAGCTGACCCACAACAGTCGACGTCTGCTGCTACAAAACTGGTATCATCAGACGTAGTAAGCGTTGTGGGTGGATACAGTTCAGGTGCCACACTACCAACATTGAACGTATTTGCTGACGCCAATATACCGCAGGTTATTCCGGTGGCAAACTCTACTAAGATCATTGACGAAAATCCTGGAAATGCCGTTCAGATTAACGGAACAGGGTTCCATCAGGCTGAAAAAGCACTTGAATTGTTCGAAGATATATGGGATGTTGAAAAACTGGCCATCGTCCACCAAGGTGATGGGTACTCGGAAGACCTGGCCAAGTTAACCAGAGAGGCATGGGAAGAAGCAGGACATGAAGTAGTTGCCTTTGAAGTAATCAATAAGGGCGAACAAGACTTTTCATCCCTGGTCACCAGCATAAAATCCAAAAACCCGGATGCAGTATACTGGACAGCTTATTATGCTGACGGTGCCCTCCTTATTAAGCAGCTCAGGCAGGGCGGCTTCCAAGGTGAAATTGCCGTTGGTGACGGTTCTAATTCACCCAAACTAATGGAAATTGCAGGAAATGCAGCTGAGGGTGTTGTTTGTACTTCTAACCCCATGGTAGAGTATTTACCGGCAGCCAAAGAATTTATGGAGAACTACAAAACCAATTATAACCAGGACCCGGGACCTTATTCTTCGCTGGCCTATGATGGAATGCATCTGATGAAAGATGCTATAGAAAGAGCCGGATCCACAGACGGAGATGCCATTATTAAAGCCTTAAAAGAAACTGAAGGATTCCAGGGCATTTCAGGTAAAACCACTATTGCCGATAATAATGCTCTCGCCAATAGTAACTTTGTGCTCTTAGAAGCAACAGGCGGGCAATGGCAGCTAATTGAGTAAAAAATTTTCGAGGTAACAAAATAATCAATTATTTCGGGAGTTATCCTTATGAGATTAATTTCAAGGGGTAACTCCCCCTTTCCTATAATCACACACTTAGCCAAATTGGAAGGATGAGGGTATGTCAACATTTGATATTTTTCTGCAACAGCTTGTAAACGGGCTGTTACTGGGTTCTTTTTACAGCCTTATAGCACTGGGTTATTCGATGGTGTACGGTATTATTAAGTTGTTAAACTTTGCCCATGGGGATATTTATATGGCAGGGGCTTTTGTGGGATTAATAGCACTGTCATTTGTATCGGGTATAGTTGGTGCCGGCTGGCTAGGAATTTTAATATCCATGGTTTTCAGCATGATTGCGGTGGGCCTCCTGGGGGTATTAATTCAGCGTGCAGCCTACCGCCCTCTTCTAAATGCTCCTCGATTATCCATTTTAATCACAGCCATCGGCGTCTCCCTGGTGTTATATAATTCGGTAATGGTACTCACGGACGGTGAATTTAAGGCCTTTACTACGGACCTCGGTTTTGCAGGAGTAGGTTTGGGTAATGTACATATTACATATACACAAATTATACTTGTTTTAGCTACTGCAACCTTAATGATTTCTTTAAACCTTTTTATTTCTAAAACCAAATATGGCAAAGCGATGCGGGCTATTGCACTTGATAAAGATGCCTGCCGGCTTATGGGAATTAACGTAAATAAAATAATAGCAATCACCTTTTTTATAGGCTCAGCCCTGGCTGCGGCTGCTGGCATTATGGCAGGTGTTTATTATGGCAGCATTCACTTTTTTATGGGTTTTGTGCTTGGTCTAAAAGCATTTACAGCTGCCGTTATCGGTGGTATCGGAAGCATTCCGGGAGCAATGATCGGAGGATTGGTACTGGGACTTTTAGAAGCCGCAGGAACTCAACTGCCCTTTATCGGTTCTGAATGGAAGGATGTTTTTGCTTTTGGCATTTTGATTCTATTACTTGTGTTCAAACCCACCGGCATATTAGGTAAAACCGAGACTGAGAGGATGTAGCGCAAATGAGTGCAGAGAACCCAAAGGTAATGGAAAAAGAAATACAAAAACCGCTTTCTCCAAGCCGGTTTACTGATATGCTTTATGAATTGCTAGGTAACAAACGAATCCGTTACAGTGTTTATGCCGCCCTGGTGATAACTGCACTGGTTATACCGTCCTTTGCCAATAATTACGTGTTGGAAGTTTTTACTAATGCCTATTTTTACATAATATTATGTTTAGGGTTAAATATAGTTGTCGGTTATGCAGGTTTACTTGACCTTGGATACGCAGCTTTTTTTGCAGTTGGCGCGTACACAACCGGCATTCTTACATCTCAGTTTGGATTCAACTTTTGGCTGACCATTCCTTTCAGTATACTGTTTTCAGTTATAGCCGGTGTCATCATCGGCGGTCCCACACTAAGATTGCGTAGTGATTATTTAGCTATTGTAACTCTGGGATTTGGTGAAATTACACGAATTGCGGCAAGGAATCTGGAGATAACCGGTGGAGCCAGTGGCCTTATCGGGATTGAAAGGCCAATGTTGTTCGGCATGAGGCTCTACCAAATACACCATTTTTATTTCGTATTTTTTGTCTTAGTTATTTTGGCCATATTTATTTCACACCGGCTGTACAATTCCAGGCTGGGCAGAGCATGGGAATACATTCGTGAAGACGAGGATGCAGCCGAGGCAATGGGAATTGATCGCGTAAGATACAAACTCTACGCATACGTAATGGGTGCAGTTTTCGGTGGAGTAGCAGGCTCTTTCTTTGCTGTAAAAATGACCGCCATTTCGCCTGAAACGTTCTTATTTACCCAGTCAGCTATGATATTACTGGCTGTAGTGCTCGGTGGCATGGGCAAAATCCAGGGCGTTATCGTTGGAGCATTGCTCCTTGTCTTTTTCCCCGAGATATTTAGAGGTATCGGCGATATGAGGATGCTGGTTTTCGGTATTGTACTGCTAATCATCATGATTTTCCGCCCGCAAGGAATATGGCCTACAAGGCGTAGTTGAAAAACAACACAAGGAAGAGGGTTGGTATGGCAATTTTAGACGTTAGAAATCTAACTTTAAGATTTGGTGGCTTAACGGCTATTAATAACCTGAGCTTCACAATTGAAGACAACTCAATCACAGCGCTTATTGGGCCGAACGGTGCAGGTAAAACTTCGGCCTTTAACTGTTTAACGGGATTTTATAAGGCTAACGAGGGGGAAATACTGTTTTGCGGCAAAAGCTTGATGAGAAAAAGGCCGTTTAAAATAACTGAATCAGGCATAGCCAGAACCTTCCAAAATTTGAGATTATTTAAAAATAAGACAGTTTTAGAGAACGTAATGTCAGGCATGCACTGTCGCTGTTCTGCAGGAATTATCAGTTCAATTCTGCGCTTACCCGCCCAGCGTGCTGAGGAAAAAAAGACTAGAGAATTCAGTGAAGAATGTCTTGACTTTGTTGGCATACTTGATCAAAAAGATCGTTTAGCTCAAAACCTCCCTTACGGGGATCAAAGGCGATTAGAATGGGCGAGGGCCCTTGCCACGCAACCAAAATTACTGCTGCTTGATGAACCGGGTGCCGGTTTGAATTACGATGAGAAAGCCCAATTAATAGAATTAATGAAAAGAATAAGGCGGGAACTGAAGATTACCATTCTTTTAATCGAGCACGATATGGGATTGGTGATGAATGTTTCAGAAAAGATTATTGTAATTGATTATGGACAAATGATTGCTGAAGGCACTGCGGACGAAATCAAAAATAACCCCAGGGTCATTGAGGCTTATCTCGGCAAAGATGAGGAGGAGGCGGTATGAGTGATGTCATCCTCAGACTTCAAAATTTGGAGACCCATTATGGTAAGATTCATGCTTTGCGTGGAATTAACCTGATAGTTAATGAAGGGCAAATAGTCACCATTTTAGGAAGTAACGGGGCCGGTAAAAGCACCACTTTAAAAACTATATCGGGTTTAGTACAGGCGTCCGCCGGAACAGTTGAGTTTATGGGCCAAGATATTACTAAAGAGTTACCACATAACATTGTGGAAACGGGTCTAATCCATGTTCCTGAAGGACGACGTATTTTTAGGGATTTGACTGTACAGGAAAATTTGGACTTGGGAGCCTACACTTTAAATGATGACGTAGAGCTCCGCAAAAGAATGCACCATGTATTTGACATGTTTCCCATTTTGAAAGAACGCAGAAAGCAAGACGGAGGAACTTTATCCGGCGGTGAGCAGCAAATGCTGGCCATTGGCAGAGCAATGATGGTGCAACCCAAACTTTTGCTTTTAGATGAGCCATCAATGGGGTTAGCACCTATTATTGTGCAAGAAATCATGAACATAATCAGGACCTTAAACAAGGAAGGAACCACAATCCTTCTTGTAGAGCAGAATGCCAAAATGGCTCTCAAACTGGCGGACTATGGGTACGTTTTGGAAACAGGTGAGCTGGTTATGGAAGGTTACGGCTCGGAATTAAAAGAGGATGAAAGTATCGTTAAAGCTTATCTGGGTGCTTGATTGAGACTTGAATGCGGCATAAAAGAGGTGTATTTGTTGAAAACCGGCATTATTTTTGACATTATCAGGTATTCAATTCATGATGGGCCTGGAATCCGTACCACGGTTTTTTTTAAAGGCTGTCCTCTTTCTTGCTTGTGGTGCCACAACCCGGAAAGCCAATCTTCCAAACAGGAAATATTTTTTTGGGAAGATAGGTGTATTGGTTGTGGTGACTGTATCGAAGTTTGTACCACTAGGGCCATAAATTCCGCAGCAGACTGTATCCTCTGCAAGAAATGTGTTGAGGTATGTTGTACTGGGGCACGAGAGACGGTTGGAAAAGCGGTAACCAAAGATAACATACTGGCGGAAATCGAAAAAGATGTTGTCTTTTATGACCAATCCAGCGGAGGTGTCACCTTTTCCGGTGGAGAACCGCTTTTACAAGGGAACTTTTTACTAGATCTTCTCAGATGCTGCCAAGAGAGAGAAATTCATACCGCAGTGGACACTACCGGCTTTGGTGACACTAAAAGCTTACTTCAAATTGCTTCTCACGTAGACTTATTCTTATATGACTTAAAAATGATGGACGAAGAAAAACATAAAATGTATACCGGCGTTTCAAATTATATTATTCTAAAAAACTTACAAGAACTGTCACAAATACATAACCACATCATAGTAAGACTTCCTTTAATTCCAAAGATAAACGATGATGAAAATAACATAAAAAGAACTGGAGAATATTTAGCATCGCTTAAAAACATAAAGAAGGTACATATACTTCCGTATCATAACACAGGCCTTGATAAATATAAAAGATTACATAAGGAATACAAACTACGCGAGACAAAAACTCCTTCCAATGAAAGAATTACAACAGTAAAAAAGCAATTAGTGGATTTCGGTTTACAAGTACAAATAGGAGGTTAGCGGTATGAATGCCAGGGTAGAAAAGCTGCGGCAGGAAAGCATTGATGCCCAAGCTCGTATTTCCAGCGAAAGAGCAAAACTGATGACAGATTTCTATCAAGAAGTCAAGGATAAAGGACCCCTTTCTATACCCATACAGCGAGCAATGTCTTTTAAGTATTTACTGGAACATAAATACATTTTTATAGGAAAAGATGAACTTATTGCTGGTGAAAGAGGCCCTGCCCCCAAAGCAACACCCACATACCCTGAATTGTGCTGCCACAGTCTCCAGGACCTGGACATACTTAACAAAAGGGAAAAGATTTCCTTTACTGTAGATAACGAAACTAAACAGATTTATGACCAAAAGATAATACCCTTCTGGCAGGGTAAATCAATACGTGATATCATTTTTGCGGAAATGTCAGATGAGTGGAAGGATGCTTATGCAGCGGGCATATTCACTGAATTTATGGAGCAGCGGGCACCGGGTCACACTGTCCTGGATGATAAGATATACCGTAAGGGCTTCCTTCAATTCATGCAAGATATAGAGGCTAGTTTAGAGGGCATCGATTTCCTTAATGACCCCCAGGCTTACGAAAAGAAGCAAGAGTTAAAAGCTATGCATATATGCGCCCAAGCCATAATCACCTTTGCTGAGCGCCATGCTGAAAAGGCAAGGGAAATGGCGCAAGCCGAGGAGAATCTACAGAGAAAAGAAGAACTGTTAAAAATTACGAATGTATGTAGCCATGTTCCCGCTAATCCCCCCCGCAATTTTTGGGAGGCACTGCAGTCCTACTGGTTCGTTCACTTGGGCGTAATTACCGAGCTCAACACCTGGGATGCTTTTTGCCCGGGTAGGCTTGACCAGCATCTCTATCCTTTTTATAAAAAAGAGTTGGAAGAGGGGACTCTAACCAAAGAAAAGGCAAGGGAACTATTGCATTGTTTTTGGATTAAATTTAATAACCATCCGGCACCCCCCAAGGTCGGTGTCACAGCAGAAGAAAGTGGTACTTACACCGATTTTGCCAACATTAACAGTGGGGGTTTAAGGGCAGACGGTTCTGACGGAGTTAATGATGTAACATACTTGATTCTAGATGTTATTGACGAAATGAGATTAGTGCAGCCGGGCAGTAACATTCAGCTGAGCAAAAAAAATCCTGACCGTTTCTTGAAGAGGGCTTGCAGAATAATCCGCCAGGGGTGGGGACAGCCTTCGATATTTAATGCCGACACCATTGTAGAAGAACAGCTTTTTTACGGTAAGTCCATAGAAGATGCCAGAACCGGTGGCACAAGTGGCTGTGTTGAAACAGGTGCTTTCGGTAAAGAGAGTTACATATTAACCGGATATTTTAATATGCCCAAAATATTGGAGCTCACTTTAAATAACGGAATAGATCCCCGGACAGGAAAGGCATTAGGCCTAAAGACAGGAGATCCGGCACAATTTGAGTCCTTCGAGGAACTAATCACTGCTTATAAAAAACAATTAAGATACTTTATTGAGATAAAAATCAAGGGAAATAACATTATCGAAAAGTTATATGCCTCCTATATGCCGGCACCGTTTCTATCTATTTTAGTAGATGATTGTATAACCAAAGGAGTAGATTACAATGCTGGAGGTGCCAGATACGATACTTCTTATATCCAAGGAGTGGGCATAGGCAGTATTACTGATGCCATGACGGCCATAAAGTACCATGTGTTTGACCGGCAAAAAATACCTATGCCGGAGCTTTTAGAGGCACTGGTGAATAATTTTACTGGACACGAGAAAACACGCCAGCTGTTAATTAATAAAACTCCTAAGTACGGCAATGACGATGAGTATGCCGATGCAGTAATGAACACTTTGTTTACCGCATTCTGGCGGGAAGTAAACGGCAGAAAAAACACCAGGGGGGGTAACTACAGGATTAACATGCTTCCCACAACCTGCCATGTTTACTTTGGCTCAGTTATAGGCGCTCTGCCAGATGGAAGAAAAGCAGGTGAAACCCTTTCGGAAGGTATTTCACCTGTACAGGGTGCAGATAGAAATGGGCCCACTGCAGTGGTAAAATCTGCAGCAAAAATGGATCATGTGCGCACCGGGGGAACACTTCTTAACCAAAAATTCACGCCACAAGTATTAGAAGGTGACGAAGGAATAAATAATTTGAGTGATTTAGTAAGGTCTTATTTTAAACTGGGTGGTCACCACATTCAATTCAATATTGTGAATGCTGATACCCTCAGAAGCGCACAAGAACACCCTGAAAAATATAGGGATTTAATTGTACGCGTGGCAGGCTATAGCGACTATTTTTGCGACCTCAGCCCGTCTTTACAGGATGAGATAATCGCCAGAACTGAACACAAGTCCTTTTAAATTAAATTGCATAGCCTTACTATGACTAGCGAGAAGGATGTCCCCTTCTCGCTGTTTACATAATACACTTGACACATATCTACCGCATCTAGACTAGTACTTCTTTTGTAATATTGGTACGCGTAATACATCTTATAAAACTCGAAGGAGTGATACTTATGCAAGAGTCATACCGGTAATAATTACCGCTCAGGGTAAAAATAACCATTGCTCGTAGGCTGTTTTATATAAGATTGTAGCCGAACCAGGATTCATTTGCCGCTTATAACACACACATGTGAAACTGTTACACTCTGGGGTCCAATGCCTTTCTGGGTCCTGGGTTAATAACGGCTGAACGCAGGTAATTGGACGCTAACCTTGTTGGCTCTGTGACGTTTTCCCACAGGTATTCGAAGTCTTCAGCCGCGTAGTTTTCGTTCTCAATAATTCTTTTTACACCTGTCAGTTCTTCTCCAATATGGGAGCGAAGAGCCTGCATAGATACTAACCATGGTCTTTTAAACATTTCCATCAGGTCATTATCCAAGTAATAAAAATATTCATAAACACGGGTGCGGTTATCACCCAGGTCTGCAAAGGTAATACATGTACCTATATGAATAGTAGGCAGTAGGGACAATGGTGCCCTCCACTTCCAGATTTTATTTCTTTCAAATTCGGTAACCACTCCGTTACTCATAACCAGATACCCGTCAGCGATCTCATCTATACGAAATACGGATCCAACAACCTGGGGAGTTAAGAACATATAATCTCCTCCCACATGGATTACCTTGGAATTTTCTGTATAGGTTGGGTGCCAGTACTCATATTGTGCTAGCCGGGTAACAAAATTGAAGACATTTTCTATATTTTCATTGATGATTACGGAGTTTTCTCCAAACTTTACTTCCTCAGCGGTGTACGGATGCTCATCAATCTCTTCTGTCCAAACTTTTTTCACTTCGTTCCATACATCTTTGTTTCTTTCCTCTGTTTCTTTAGGTATTATGGACGCGCTAGGCGTTTCACCCATAATCAACCACTCAGGAAATGTTTTTTCGAACCGTTTTCTAATGTATTTGAATTTAGCCCTTTTAGCTAATTCTCTGGTTATTATCGGCCTGGTGGTTTCGGCGAACTTAAAGTCCGGAACAAGAGTAAGTGCTAATGTCTCGGCAGTAGTCAGTGCCTTAGCCTCTAACAGCAATTCACTGGGTACTGTATAACCGTGCCTGGCCGCATGAGTCATTATTTCCATAAAAGTTTTGGTCCAGCTACGTTCTGATACAGTTGTGGCATGAAATTCATCCAGTATTGTACATAGAATTTCTTTGTAGCTGTCCTGTTGGGCTTTAGGAGTAGGTTTTAGCAGTTTAATTATATGATCGAAAGCACGATTATTATCTTTATCGGATACCGCCAGCCAGTAGAGTAGAAAACGGTCTCTTTGTTCCGACGTGAGTTCACCAAACATCCCCACATCGATCACTGCGATACTTCCGTCTATACCAAAGAATATATTACCGGGATGCAAATCTGCATGGAAAAAAGCATCAGAGACAAACATACGCATTTCCATTTCGATTAAGCGTTGGTTGAGCTTGCGACGGTTTTCCAGGGAAAGCTTATCCGGAGCCTCATTAATCTTCATGCCGTAAACCCGCTCCATGGTAAGAATCTTTTTAGTGGAGTATTCCCAATATACAGCTGGAAATATAATATCCTCCCACTCCTTAAAGTTCTCACGAAAGCGATTGAGAGTCATACCTTCCAGCGTGAAGTCAAGTTCCTGTTTAGTATATCGTTTAAATTCCTTAAAGGCCGCTTGGAGATTAAAGTTTTTAGTGCGGCGCGGAATTAATCGGCAAATAAGGTTAACTAATGTTTCAAGCACAGCCAAGTCCTTGCTTATTTTATTTTCTATTCCGGGACGCTGGATTTTAACAGCTACCTCTGACCCATCTTCTAATGTTGCAAAGTGTACCTGGGACAGTGAAGCTGCCGCAACCGGTTCTTTATCAAAAGACTGGAAAACTGCTTTAGGATCTCCCCCAAGCTGTTCTTTAATAATTGTACAGACCTGATCGTAACCAAACGGCGGAACAGAGTCATGTAAGACCTCAAGCTCTTTAATATACTTTGGGGGCATAAAATCGGGGCGAGTGCTAAGAATTTGGCCCAACTTTATAAAAGTCGGCCCCATACTAACCAAGTGATTAACAGAATGTTTAGGTATGGCGCTTTGTTCCCTTTCTGCAGCAGGCAGCGCAGAAAATTTCTTAAAAGCCATCAGTTCTCTGGCAATGCTTGCCATTAAATTAATGACGGACATTTTTAACATCCTCTTTCAAAAAAAATATTAAGTTATCCTTTACATCAGAAATATCATAACGGCCGCTAAATTATGACAAGAGTATACACTGAGGTAAAAATGTGTCTAGCGAATCATGAGAACAGTTTGCATAAGTGTTAAAAAGGCTGTTGACATTAAAAATTTGCCAACAGCCTCGAAAAGTAAGGATTCCTTCCTGTTCTGTGTAATAAAAATCATTTTTTAAAAACCATGTTAGTTCTTTATTTCATAACCTGCATCCGTAATGGCTTTTTTAAGATCGTCTTCCTTTACCTTATCCGTATTAAAATTAACAGCAACTTTTTTTTCATCTAAATCGACCTCAACATTGTTCACTCCCAATTCATTTAAAGCCTTTTCAATTGCCCCTTTACAGTGCTGGCATGACATACCTTCTACGTTAAAGTTAACGGTTTTGCCGGAATTATGACTACAACACCCCATACTAACACCTCCAATTGTAATTTAAAATTATCTTGGGTACCTACACATATAATTTATCTAATATGCTTACTAAGGAATATATCATTTAAATTTTTCAAATTATTTACGCCCATGTTTAGATTTTTTAACGGTATTTTCTAAATTTAAGCAAGTGTTTTAAGTTAAACTAAAATTAGGCCTGCATTTAGTCGCAAGCGACTTAACGGCTTCCTCTTCCTTGCATTCTTAAACATATTACAAATATTTACGAGGATTTACCGGCTGACCGTTTTCACGCACTTCTAAGTGCATATGGGGTCCAGTGGACCAGCCTGTACTACCTACCTTGCCGACAGTTTGACCCGCTGTGACCCACTCACCGTTATTGACAAGTTGAGCGGAAAGGTGGGGATAAAGTGTTGTCAAGCTGCCACCATGGTCAATCATTACTACCTTACCATAACCTTTCATAGTGGTAACGCTGATTACTCTACCACTTTGGACAGCTACTACCGTCGCCCCCCATGGCGCTGCTATATCCATTCCCGTATGTAGTTTCCTAACCTTTAAAATAGGATGTACGCGATATCCAAAGGGTGATGTAATACTGGTATACCCAGGAGTGGGCCAAAGAAACTCTCCTGATACTCGGGGCATATTCCCCCCGTTTTGCCGGGCCATACGCTGTACAATTGATTCTTCCTCTTCCTCTAACCGGCTTAATTCAGCCTGAAGACGATTCATGTCGCTCCTGGCAGAGTTTAGCAGTTGAAGCCTAGCTCTACTTCGAGATGCCAATTCACTTTGGACAGTTCTCTGACGTTGCAGCATGGTAGCAATGCTATCACGTTTTTCCTCCAGATTTTTCTTTTTGCCCTCCAGCTCATCCCGCTGCTTCTGAATCTCATCAATAAGCTCTGCATCCTGTTCAACGATTCGTTTCACCATTTCATACCTGTTTAAAAAATCGCTGAAGTCTTCAGATGCTAGCAAAACCTCCAAATAACTTACCGGTCCGTTCTCATACATAGCCCGAACCCTTTTGCGAAGTATCTTATCATTTCTATCAAGCTCAGCCTCGCTTTTTTGCAACTCTTTTTCTGTAACACGCAAGGCCACCAGTGCTTTATCCATGCGAGCACTAAGTTCCGTTATTTCCCGTCCTTTTTGGTTAATAACTTTATTTATAGCCGCAATCTGGGCAGTATAACCGCTTACGGTTTCCTCTTGCCGGTCAATGTCCTGACGCTTTTGGTCCAGTTCGCTGCGTTTTTGTTGCAATAGCTCGTCCAGGTTATCGCCGTACGCTAATTCCCAGGTACCACCCATAATTAAAAAGACCAGCCCCAGGATAAAAATATTCTTTATCAAACGGTAGAACAACATGTCTATTCTCCCCTTAGCAAGCTAAACTTTTAAGAAACGTCTAACCGAAATTGCACTGCCCATGATCCCCAAAGATAAGCCCATTGCCACCAGGCCAAGCAAAGTATAATTAATCATTGTCTGTGACTGGCTAATTAGTTCCAAAAAGGGTAAAGTATTACTTACCTTTACTACCAGAGTATGGTATCCCAAATAAACCATTCCGGCCGCAATGAGCCCTCCTAGAATGCCCAAGACCATTCCCTCCAAAATAAAGGGCATACGTATGAACCAGTTTGTTGCCCCCAGTATTTTCATGATACCTATTTCCTGACGACGGGCATATACCGACAAGCGAATGGTAGTGGCGATAAGGAAAATAGCCGCAATACCGAGAAGTACCACTATTGCCAAGCCGGAAATACGTACCCAGCGAGAGATAATCATTAATTGTTCTACCACCTCACGGCCATAACGTACTTTTTCCACACCTTCCAAGCCTTCAATTTTTCTGGCTATATTGGACACCCTATTAGTTGACAATGCTTTAATTCTATATGAATTGGGCAGAGTATTATTTTCTTCCAGACCATCAAGCACTTCACGCTCGGTGCCAAAACTATCTTTAAGCTCCCCCAGAGCCCGGTAACGTGATATAAAATTAACACTTTGCACTCCGCCCAAGTATTTTATTCGCTCGCCAAGACTTTCCAACTCATCTCCGGACAAATCATCTTCCAAAAACACACTTATTTCAACACCTGATTCAACCTGATCTGTCAATTGGTTTACATTAAGCACTAACAATAGGGCACTACCTAAAATTAAAAGGGATATAATCATGGTACAGACAGCAGCCAGGCAAAGTAAGCTGTTTCTATATAATGATTTAAAAGCTTCTATCCAATAGTAAGCAAAGTTATGGAGGTTCAATGGATACTGGCCTCCTTTTCGGTATTTTTTACAAGCCGGCCACTCGAAAGGGTGACAACCCGCTGCTTCATAAGATCAACAATATCCCAAGCATGGGTGGCTACTATAACTGTGGTGCCTCTATGATTAATTTCCTGAAACAACTCCATTATGCTCCACGAAGTTTCCGGATCCAGGTTACCCGTAGGTTCGTCGGCAATGATTAGTGGGGGGTTATTTACTATGGCCCGGGCTATACAGACTCTTTGCTGTTCACCACCGGAAAGGTGTGCCGGTTTCACTTCTGCTTTATTTTCTAAGCCTACCCTTTTTAGCACCGGCGGAACGGCTTTACGAATTTTCTTTCGGCTCGTCCCGGCAATTTGTAAAGCAAAGGCTACATTTTCAAAGACATTTTTTTGCGGCATTAACCGGAAGTCCTGAAACACCATTCCTATTCTGCGTCGCAAGTTAGCAACTTCCTTTCCATTGAAACGGGTGATATTTTTACCGTTAAAATGTACTTTGCCTCTGGTTGGCAGTTCTTCCCGGCTAATAAGCTTAATTATGGTGGATTTTCCGGCACCACTGGAACCTACAAGAAAAAGAAATTCACCTTTGAAAATATGCAAAGTAACATCATTTAAGGCTTTTACGCCTTTGTCATATGTTTTAGAAAGATTGTCCATTTTAATCATAGTTATTTCCTCTCCGAAAGATATCCAATAGTAGTTCGAATTAATATTTATATTTTAGGTAGGTTCAAAAAAAAATCCCGCGAGATTATTTACATTTAAGCGTTTATGAAGTAATTAGTTTCCCTTCCATTACGCCAGTCAATAAGATTTGATAAGTAATAGTTTTTACATAAATGCTTCAAGGGGTTTTAAAAAATAATACATTTTATTGAGGATATAGTTGAACGCCCTGTCAAAACTACCAGAAAAGATGTTTGAGGGTTAGTTTACACTGATCGGCATATATCAACTTTTAATCTTAACAATTTCGTTATATATACGAAATTGTTTTGTAATTTGGAGGTCTTAAAATAATGATTAATACCTAGGATTATTTTTCCTAGGTTTATCTATTAAGCAT
Organism: Bacillota bacterium; assembly: GCA_009711705.1. Lineage (GTDB taxonomy): Bacteria > Bacillota > Desulfotomaculia > Desulfotomaculales > VENG01 > VENG01. The sequence continues at coordinate 148,728 of VENG01000001.1, read as the reverse complement.
GTTACTTAAGATTCTTCAGATTCAATGGTAATTATTACTATATTATTGAGGGAATAATAGTTGTGCAGAAACAAAACAATCCGTCGCCCAGGAGAATTGCTTGGGTTTTCTTAATATTTTGCTTGGCTTTCACATTACTAATTGGTCATTTGTTCTGGATACAGCTTATTCAAGGAAGGGATTGGCAGCAAAAAGCATCTCAAATGCGCACGAAAAGCAAAGTTCTAACATCACGCCGCGGTCTAATAATGGACCGTAATGGAAACAAGCTGGCCACAAATATTAAGGTGAACTCTATTTATGCCGATCCTCATATGATTGACAGTACTGAACAAGCAGCCAAAGATTTAAGCTTAATACTTGGGGTGAATAAGAAAGAGTTATATGAAAAATTAAATAAGAATACATCTTTTGTTTGGATTAAGCGCAAAGTTGACTATGAAACATCCCAAAAGATCAGAGAATTACAGATTAAAGGTCTGGGGTTTATTGAGGAAAATAAACGTCTGTACCCAGATGGGCAAACAGCCTCTCATGTGCTGGGTTTTACCGGCATGGACTACCATGGATTGCAAGGAATCGAAAAGAGTTTAGATGAGGAACTCCAGGGAGAGGCCGGTGACATGTTAGCCGAATACGGGGCAAAAGGGAGAAAGATACCGGGAAGTACGTCCCGGTACAAGGAACCGGTCCCGGGAAATAACATTGTACTTACTTTGGATAAGCATATACAGTACTTTGTTGAACGAGAACTAAACAGCATTGTCAAGACTTACAATCCCAAACTAGCAGTGGCACTGGTCATGGATCCTAAAACAGGCGAAATACTGGCAATGGGGAATCAACCTACATTTAATCCTAATCGATGGAATGATTCGCCGGAAGAGATTTGGGACAATAATCCTGCTATATGGTACAACTATGAACCTGGCTCCATTTTTAAAATCATTACGGCCGCCGCAGCGTTAGAAGAAGGATCGGCTAACTTAGAAAGTAAATTTTTTGATCCTGGTTATGTAGACGTGGATGGTCAAAAAATTAAATCCTGGAAACAAGGAGGACACGGCAGTCAAACCTTTCTAGAAATAATGCTTAACTCATGCAATCCAGGTTTTGTGAAAGTTGGTTTAACTCTTGGTAGAGAACGCTTTTATAAGTATATTGAAGGTTTTGGTTTTGGAAATGTTACTGGGGTTAAGTTGCCGGGGGAGGCTGGCGGAATATTGATTCCTGAAAGTCAGGCCACCGACTTAAATATCGCTACCCAGGCTATAGGCCAATCCATAGCTGTAACTCCACTTCAGCTCATTAAAGCGGTTTCGGCAGTGGCAAATGGTGGAAAGCTCATGAAACCTCAGCTGGTTAAAAAGATTGTTACTTCGGGTGGGGAAATAATTCACGAATATCAACCAAAGGTAGAACGCCAGGTGATATCAGCCAAAACGTCTCAGGAAATGAGAAGTATTTTGGAAAAAGTTGTGACTGACGGAACAGGGAAGCAAGCTTATTTGGATGGGTACAGGGTAGCCGGGAAAACTGGAACAGCTGAAGTAGCGGGGGACAGTGGCTATGTAAATGGGCAATACATATCTTCATTTGTAGGCTTTGCACCGGCCAATAACCCCCGCGTTACCATTCTTATCATGATAGCGGAACCCAAAGGTGATATATATCATGGCGGTTTGGTTGCAGCCCCCTCTTTTAAAGCCATAGCTAGTGACACTTTAAGATATTTGAGGATACATAGAAATTATAATTAATTGTTTTCAATATGTTATATATTTGTAATGATTCTGTTTTTATAATGTAACTTTAGTTCTATATAATCGGCCTAGAGAGTCAATAATAACTGAGGGAAAGGAGGAGTGGGTACTAAAGTCATATTCAAGTAATAATTTCTATCTATCATAATCCAAGGAGGTATGAACATGAAGGGTAAAGTATGGGTATTACTTTTGGGAGTGTTGCTTGTTGCAGCACTCATTGCACCAACCGCTTTTGCATCTTGGCAAAGTGCACAATTGAACACACTTGATTATCAGGACATGATGAATAATAACAACCAGGACATAATGGTTAGACCCGTAGATGTTGAAACAAATGATGCTGCAGAAGAAACTAACGAACAATCTGGCCCCGTAGATGGGGCTAATGGAAACAATTATTCTCCCGCACAAACACCGACAAATGATCAATTCACCCAAAATCAAGCACAAGCTTGGCAAGATCATTATTCATACATGAATAACATGATGGGCGGGATGATGGGTGGCTACGGATCTGGTAACGGCAGTTACGGAATGATGGGCGGCTACGGAATGAATGGATCATCATATTAAAAGAATGAAACAGGATATATAAACTTCACAAGCAGCATAAACCGGTCAACTCCTAAAATAAGATCCCGCTTAACGGGATCTTATTTTTTCACGGACCTGATATCAGGTTGCTACACCGTATTTTCCAATAAAAAAACTTTCGGGCAACCAGGGGTCTTACATGGGGCTGATGTGTATACCTTCTTAAGCAAAGTAAAGGGGAAGAGGTCATAAACATGACCTCTTCCCCTTTACTTGTTAATTTTACCTGAAAGTGTAAATAGTTCACGACAAATACTGATATTTTTTCTATAAGGTGTTGACAATTAAACAGCAATAATATAGAGTTACTTAAAAATACTATACCCCCTGTAGGGTATACAAAGTTAAAGGCGGTTATCTGATGCAAGGGAACAAAAAAGAGCTTATGGACAGGCTTAAGAGAGTAGAGGGGCAAATTCGAGGCATTCAAAAAATGATAGAGGAAGACCGTTATTGTATTGATGTTTTATACCAGGTCAGTGCCAGCCGTGCAGCCTTGAAAAAGTTAGGCATGCAAATGGTGAGAAATCACACCCGGGCATGTGTTGCCAATGCAATCAGACAGGAACACGGCGATGAAGCAATTGACGAATTAATGCAGTTTTTGGACAAGTTTGTAGACTGACATTCAAAAGGAGTTGGTAGAATGGCAACGGAAGGTACGTTAAAAAAAGCTGAGTTTAAAGTAACCGGTATGAGCTGTGCTGCCTGCGCAGCCCGGATAGAGAAAAACTTAGCCGGGGAGAAGGGCGTGCATGACGCCGCGGTTAACTTTGCCACCAGTAAGGCTACCGTAAATTATGACTCTGGCCAAGTTGAGCCCGAATACCTTTCAGAAGTTATTAAACAGGTGGGTTTCGGAGTGGTAACGGAAAATGTAGAACTGCGTATTACCGGGATGACCTGTGCAGCGTGCTCTGCAAGGGTGGAGAAAAAGTTGAATTCCCTTCCCGGAGTGCAGGCTAGTGTCAACATAGCCACGGAAAAGGCAGTGGCGGACTATAACCCGGGCCTTACCGATCTGGGGGAAATAAAAAAGGCCATAGTTGACATCGGCTACGGGGCGGAAGTAGCTGACACCGGGGGCGCGGATGCTGAAAAAGAAGCACGGGAAAAGGAAATCCGCCGTTTCAAAAACCTGTTCGTATTCTCAGCGGTACTTTCCTTACCGCTGTTGGCATATATGTTTGGCATGCTGTTCAAACTTAACTTGCCGGATATTGTTTATAATCATTACTTCCAGTTAATCCTTGCTACCCCTATCCAATTCATTGCGGGATGGCACTTTTACCGGGACGCTTACCTGGTCTTAAAAAATAAGGGAGCGAATATGTCTGTGCTGGTGGTCCTCGGTACCACCGCGGCCTACCTATATAGTGTAGTGGTGACCTTTTGGGGTGCATCTATCGGCGCAGACGAAGTATACTTTGAAACCAGTGCCCTGATCATTACACTTATATTACTGGGTCGCTTACTGGAAGCAGTGGCCAAGGGGAAAACTTCCGAGGCCATTAAAAAATTAATGGGCCTGCAGGCCAAAACAGCCCGCGTAATCAGGGACGGGCAGGAAATGGAAATCCCGGTTGAACAGGTAATGGTGGAAGATATTATTGCCGTTCGTCCCGGCGAAAAGATTCCCGTTGACGGAGAAATTGTTGAAGGCTATTCCAGTGTTGATGAGTCCATGCTTACCGGGGAAAGCCTGCCGGTGGATAAAAATGTGGGAGACACCGTGATCGGTGCCACTATCAATAAACTGGGAACCTTTAAGTTTAAAGCCACCAAAGTAGGCAAGGATACAGCGCTGGCGCAAATTGTACGTATAGTGGAGGACGCACAAGGTTCCAAGGCCCCTATTCAGCGCATGGCGGATATTATTTCCGGTTATTTTGTCCCGGTGGTAGTTGGCATTTCACTGATTACCTTCGCCTTATGGTATTTCTTCGGCGACCCCGGCAACTTCACATGGGCCCTCATCAATTTCACCGCAGTACTGGTAATCGCCTGCCCGTGCGCCCTGGGCTTGGCCACACCCACATCGATTATGGTGGGAACAGGACGGGGAGCAGAAAACGGCATTTTGATCAAGGGTGGTGAATTCCTGGAGCGGGCGCAGAAGATCAATGCCCTGGTATTGGACAAGACGGGTACCATCACCCGGGGTGCGCCGGCTCTGACCGATTTGCTCGTATTGGATTCAGTAGCAGGAAGCGAGAAAGAATTGCTGGCCCTAGCAGGCGGAGCGGAAAAGGGCTCGGAACACCCTCTGGCCCAGGCCATAGTGCAAAAGGCTGAAGAAGAAGGCCTGGAATTACCGGTGCCACATCAATTCGAAGCTATTCCAGGACATGGTGTGCTGGCCCAAATGAAAGACCACAAATTATTGTTGGGTACTCGCAAGTTAATGAGTGAAAATGATGTGGAATGGGAGAGCCATGAGAAAAAGATAGAAAAATTGGAACGCGAAGGAAAGACCGTAATGATCATGGCGGCAAACGGAAAGGCTGTGGCCTTGCTAGGAGTTGCCGATACAATTAAGGATAACTCAACAGAAGCTATACATGCCCTTAAAGAAATGGGTATAGAGGTTTGGATGATTACAGGTGATAACAAGCGTACCGCAGATGCCATTGCGGCTCAGGTGGGTATTGAAAATGTACTTGCCGAAGTGCTGCCCGAAGATAAAGCCAGGGAAGTACAAAAGTTGCAAGAAAGCGGTAAAGTAACGGGTATGGTGGGAGACGGCATTAACGATGCCCCGGCCCTGGCCACTGCTGAGGTGGGATTTGCAGTGGGTACCGGAACTGATGTGGCCATGGAAGCTGCAGATATTACTCTGATGAGCGGGGACCTGAAAGGGGTTGTCAACAGCATCAGGTTAAGCAGGGCCACCATGCGTAACATCAAACAAAACCTGTTCTGGGCCCTTATTTACAACACAGTGGGCATACCGATAGCCGCCCTGGGCTTCTTAAATCCTGTTCTGGCCGGTGCTGCCATGGCGTTCAGTTCCGTTTCCGTGGTAACTAACGCATTACGATTAAAGAGAGTTAAACTGAAACACTAATCAGTATCAATATCAACAGGTTAAGGAGGTGATAATTATGATGAGGAAGCGTTTTATGCTTCGCCGCGTGGCAAACTGCGACGGTGGACACCGAATAAAGTCCCGGGCATGACACAAAACTGCCTATAATATACACTGAAGGGCCGTGCAAATATTAATATCACGGCCCTTTATTTAAGCACTTAATAACCCATACATAGAATTCAATGTATAATCTTTATATTTTTGTTATGAATACGAGATCGTTTTGTAAATTGGGGGTTTTAAAATAATAATTGACGCTTGGATTATTTTTCCTTGGGGGGAGGGATAGCTCTGGAACAACTTTATCATATTAACCCAAGCATGGTTTGACATTCATTATAATTAAACGGGGGTGTAAATTGTGGGTAAGAATAAAACATTCGTGCTGCTTTTTGCATTTGTCCTTCTATTTTCTTTAGTAGGTGTAGCAAATGCTGCTGAAATTGACACGGACCAAATGAAAATGAACAATTCCGCTGCAGTTTCAGAAACTAATGATGAACAAGCAGGGATGATGGACGATAGGGATGGAAATGGCACAGTGGACGGCAATAGCAATATGATGAACAGTGAGAATGAAATTGATACAACTGACGAGCAAAACAGTGATATGATGGACAATGAAGATACCACAGTGGATATGAAAAATGACGACATGATGGACAGCGAAAAAGACGATATGATGAACGACAAAGATGCAAACGATTCAATGGACGGAAACAACAGTGATATGATGGACAATGAAAAAGGCGACATGATGGACAATGAGGATGAAAATAACACGGTGGACAGGGAAGAAAATAATGATCAAATTAGAGACTTCCCCGGATATAGAATGGTCCCTTATAACGCCAACAACTCATATTTCAACTGTTCTTGGAATAACCGCCCCCAAAGATATAACGGTATGATGGGAATGATGGGTGGTTATGGCATGATGGGCGGTTACGGCATGATGGGTGGTTACAGATAGGCTTTGGCTGATACTCATTAAACAAGCAAAAAGGCCGGAAATACCAATACCCGGCCTTTTTTAATTTTAAATAAGCATTGGCACTACTACAAACAGTAGCGCTGCCGCCGCTCCGGCGGTCAAATTATACGGTGTCATAGCACGAACATAACTCATGTGTTCCGCCTCGGCTACACCTGACGACATGGCAGTCATACCTGACAGGGGAGAAGTTACATCTCCAAAAGTTCCACCCGAAAACACAGCTGCCGCGGCGAGAGGAATAGAAGCACCCGAAGCGGCGGCCAGGGGAATGGCAAGAGGCATCATAAGGGCCCAAGATCCCCAGGAAGAACCGATAAAGTACGTCACCGCTGCCGTGATTACAAATGCTGCCGCCGGTACCCAAACAGCGGGAAGGGTGGCCCCCAGAGTGGTTTCAATTAACTTGGGCAGACCCAGATCGCGTGAAACCGTTGCAATTGGCCAGGCCACCACAAGAATTACAATGGTGACCATTAATTTATTACCACCCTTTATAAACCCGTTGGTGAGGTCTTTAAGTGATAACCGCTGCAGGAGATATAACAGAGCCGTTATCACCGTAGTCAAAAAGAGTGCTTGAAACATAGCACGCGATGCGTTGGCCTGAGAGAATATTTCCAAAAGGGTGTCTCCCTTGGCACGGCCGTCCAGCCAGACCATAAGGAAACTCAAGGGAATTAGGATTCCAATAGGTATTAGCAAATTCAAAGCCCGTGGAGGCAACTTACTTTTTATTTCCATGTCATGATCATGCTCCATGTTCATAGGGGCTTTCGGTCCTTCTCCGTTGCTCTTTTTCATCTCGTTTTCATTGTGCTCTGAAGATGTCACATTAATATCTTTCCCCGCTGCCGTACCCATTTGATCCCGAGCGGTATCCAACCTTCGTGCTTCACCGGGTGTCAGATCTTCAGCCGCCTCGTGACCGAATGCAGGAACACCTCTAACACCGCGCACATTGTTTTTAATACCTTCCGGCAACGGTTTATGCCTTTCGCCGTCTTCCCGAGCTGCTTTCTTGTCTGCTTCGGCCATCTCCCGGAATTGCCACGGGCTAAAAATTGACAAAAGAGCTGTCAAAATAGCGGTGAAGCTGAAAAAGTTAAAGGGTATAGTTTGCAAAAAAATAATGAAAGGTGAACCCGCAACCCCTGCAGATCTTAACCCCACAGCCAACACTCCCAGCATATAACCCACATACGTAGTAGCAATGGGAATAAGACTGATCAATGGACTGGCAGTGTTATTCAGAGTAAAGGCCAGTCGCTCCGGAGAAACCTTAAACTCTTTAGCCAGGGGTTTAGTAACAGCCCCGGCTGCCACCACCCGAAAGCCGCAGTCTATAAAGGTTATAGGCGCCAGAGCCGCGACTGAGAGAAGTGCCCCACGACCGCTCTGAACTACACGCTCCATAAGATGCGTAAAGCCGCTTACTCCGCCCGCCAGTTGGATCATGGTTACCAGACCGCTAAACACGTAAAGGAAAAGCAGTACATCCAGGTTTCCCGCATCGGATAACATGGCCAATATATAGGAAATAGTCCCGGAAAGAGACGAAAGAAGCCCCGGAGATTTTATAAATGCTCCTAACCAAAGGCCCGCCAGCAGCGAGGGAATTACCTGCCTGGTTATCATCGCCAAAAGGATGGCGAAAACGGAAGGTAAGATAGAGACCCAAAGCCCTAATTCCATAGTAGTACCTCATTTCTCGGATGCTTTATCGACTTCAATTAATCCTTTCTTAATTTCTCCTTTTCAAAAGGTGAAAACTGCTGCTTCTGCTGCAATGTCAATCAACTTATCAGCCCCAGCAAAAATTTCACTCCGGCGATTATATTATCCTCGCCTTACTGGCGAGTACGGGCACATGTATTACAGGCTGATTTTTTATTTTCACGTTCAAAGTGATATAATATACTGATTTGGAAAAGGGGGTTAGAAACCTTGTATTTCAAGGTTTCTAACCCCCTTTTCATTTTTAGATGGCCTGATTTATTAGCAATATTTGCTGAATCCGGCCTTCCATCCGGAGTGGTAAATTACCTGCCCGGCCCAGAGGTAATATCAGTTATTACGTAGTCTGCCACCGAGATACAACCTTCGTAGCCTTTACCTGCAAACTTTATAGTACCCCGTGATGTTGTGCAAAACACCCTGCGCCGCGGGCTTGCCCTGGGGAAGAAGGCGACGAATAAGCTATAAATTTGATTGTATTTTACCCAAAACTACTATAAAATAAGTAACTACAGTATAAACATGCTTACACGACCTGCCATGTTTGCTTTGGCTCAGTTATAGGTGCTCTGCCGGATGAAAGAAAAGCCGGTGTAGACCCTTTCTGATGGTATTTTACCGGTCCGGGGTGCAGATAGTTAACTTTGAAATATCCAGCGAGAAGGGCCTACCCTTCTCGCTGTTTACATAATACATATAGCCCTGGAAATATAAAGATTAAGGTGGAGTTGTAATGAAAGTCTATCAATTTATGACCCCAATGCCAGTAACCTTAAAAGAAACTTACAGCATCAAACAGGCCGCTAAGCTATTTCAAAAGCACTCTATAGACGGGGCACCTGTTTTGGGGGAGAGCGGCAAAATTACAGGCATCTTTACAAAAACCCACCTGTATAAAGCAATTGTAAATGAATACGATTACGATACTCCCGTCAATGTCTTAATGAAAAACAATATTAAAACAATTAACGCTAACAGGCCTGCCAGCGAAGCATGGCAGACCGCACTGAACCATCATATCGGGAGACTGCCTGTAGTTGATGACAACGATAACCTTTTGGGAATGATGACCCGTACAAACCTTGTACGGGCCTTTGAGAAAGGTATGCTGGAAAATATAAACCAGCTTAATGCTATTTTGGATTCAGCCCACAACGGGATTTATGCCATTAATAGGGACAAAATTATAATTACCTTTAATAAAGCAGCTGAACAACTTACAGGTCTCAAACCATCTAAAGTTTTGGGTAGGAAACTAAGCGAGTTTACTTTTGACCCGGAGATTCCAGGTATTTTAGAAGGTGGTCAACCGCAGTACGGAAAAAAAGTAGCTCTTAACGGAAACCTGGTTATAGTAAACCGCACCCCTATTATATCCGGTAATTTTGTTATCGGCGCAGTGGCAATTATGCAAGACATATCAGAATTAGAATCCATCTCGAAGGAACTTAGTGAAACTACCGAGCTTTATGAGGAACTTAACGCGGTTTTGAATTCGTCTTATGACGGTATGCTTGTGGTTGATAAAAGAGGGCAAGTTATTCAGCATAATAGTGCGTACGAAAAAATGGGATTACGGATAGATAAAACCATTAGCGACATTAGCCTGGAGGCAACAAAAAAAAGTGAACCGGTAACTCTGGTGCATAGCTTAGAGGATGACAGACAATTTCTGCTTACTGCTAACCCTGTTCATAAGAGAGACCGCGGTAAGATAAGCAGGGTAGTTGTTAATTGCAGGGATATAAGCGAATTGAATAATTTACGTCGCCAACTGGAGACCAACAAAGAATTATCCCAAATTTATCACTTGGAATTAGAATCATTGCGCACCAAGTATCTGGGCCACACCATGGTCTGCAACAGCCAGGCCATGCGAAATATTTTGGATTTGGCAGTTAGGGTAGCCAGAGTGGACACTTCCATTTTAATTCTGGGGGAATCCGGTGTCGGTAAAGATGTAGTCACTTCTATAATTCACAGGGCCAGCAAGCGTTCCCAGGGTCCCTTTATAAGGATTAACTGCGGAGCCATACCGGAAAACTTACTGGAATCAGAATTGTTTGGCTATGAGCCCGGGGCATTCACCGGGGCCAGTAAGGAAGGAAAGCCGGGGCTATTGGAATTAGCTCATGGCGGCACTCTCTTCTTTGATGAAGTGGCTGAGTTACCTTTGCCTTTACAAGTGAAACTACTTGCAGTGCTTCAAGAGCGTGAAGTTACGCGATTGGGCAGTACCAAGTCCACCAGCATAGACATAAGGCTGATCGCCGCTACCAACAAGGATTTGGACACACTTGTAAAAAATGGACAATTCCGGGCCGACCTTTACTACCGGTTAAACGTTGTTCCCATCACCATACCGCCGCTTCGCAAACGACAAGCCGATATTCCTTTTTTAATTATTCACTTCTTGAGAAAGTTTAACGAAAGATATAATCTAAACAAAAGCATATCCGCAGATGCAATGGATTACCTGGTCAACTATAACTGGCCCGGCAATGTACGGGAATTAGAAAACCTGATTGAAAGGTTAGCAGTGATTACTGCCTACGATACTATTAACAGTAAAGATTTGCCCACCATATTTCTACAGCAGTCCCGCAGACTAAACCCGCCAAATTCCCAGGGAGAAGTGGGCAATGAAAAGGAACTCATTGAGGAATTATACCAAAGGTTCAAAAGCACCAGAAAAGTGGCAGAAGCCCTGGGCATTCACCAATCAACCGTGGTACGAAAAATGAGAAAATACAGAATAAAGCCGGCAGCACGTTAAAAACAACCCTTAGATTAAGTTCCGCGCATCAGTAATACAAACCTAATTCATCCATAATGTAAGAACAACATAAACCTCATTATTCCCCTAAAGCACGCCGCATAAGCGGCTTTTTTATTGATGCGATGCAAAGTGATGCATGCTCGATGCATTTCTCTCCAATTACTGGCCCCAATAAATAAAAGACCCATTTTTACTCACCTGAATCCACGCAGAAAAACTGGTACTTTTTTTGCTATTATAAATACTTAAATATTTTTAAAATTGACTCAAGTTGTAATTAACAGACTGTTTTAAACTTTGCTAGCTCCTAGCATACGGCGGAAACTAAAAAACCCGCCATCTACAATGCCACATTATTCAAGTGATGCATAGTGATGCATCCTATTAAACTCAAAGGAGTGATATTTATCAAAGAAGTTGTAATTGTTGCAGGGGCCAGAACAGCCATAGGTGACTTTGGTGGTGCTTTCAGGAATCTAATTTCCCACCAATTGGCGGTACCGGTTATAAAAGAGGTAATCAAGCGGGCCGGCATTGACGGAGAAAGCATCAACGATGTCATCTTGGGTAATTGTATCCAAAGGTCTGATGAACCCAATGTGGGCCGGACTGCAGCCCTGATGGCAGGACTGCCGGACACGGTTACCGGTATGACTATCCAACGCCAATGTTCATCCGGTATGCAGGCTATGGTTTGTGGGTACCAGCAGATCGCCACCGGTGACTCAGAAATTGTACTGGCAGGAGGCACAGAATGTATGAGCTCTGTACCTTACGCGTTAAAAGGTGCCCGTTGGGGACAGAGACTGCAGAATGGCGAAATGACGGATATGCTATGGGAAACGTTAACAGACCCCATACATAATATCCTGATGGGAGAAACAGCAGAAAGACTGGCAGATAAATATGGCATCACAAGAGAAGAACAGGATGAAGTTGCTTTACGCAGTCACAAAAATGCTGCCAGGGCATCTGAAAACGGAACATTTGCAGAAGAAATAGTTTCGGTAGAAGTGCCACAGCGCAAGGGCCGGATAACAGTGGTCGATAAAGATGAGCATCCCCGGGCTGACATATCAATAGAGAAATTAGCCAAACTACGTCCCGGCTTCCGCCCAGACGGTACAGTAACCGCGGGCAATTCTTCCGGTCTCAACGATGCAGCAGCAGCGGTAATACTTATGTCTGCAGAAAAGGCCCGGGAATTAGATATAACTCCCTTGGCACGAATTGTTAGTTTTGCCCGAGCCGGAGTAGAGCCCGACTTAATGGGCTATGGCCCTGTCCCTGCCATCCGTAAAGCACTGGAAAGGGCCGGCATGGCGCTGGCCGATATTGAATTAATTGAATTAAATGAGGCTTTCGCAGCTCAGTACCTGGCCTGTGAAAGGCTGTTGGAATTAAACAGGGAAATCACTAACGTAAACGGCAGTGGCGTTGGTTTGGGACACCCTGTAGGGTGTACAGGAACCAGAATTGTCATAAGTTTGCTGCATGAAATGAGGCGCCGCAATGTAACCAAAGGATTGGCCTCGCTTTGTGTTGGCGGCGGTATGGGCATGGCCATGATCATTGAAGCAATATAAGAACGGGAGGTGATAAAGTGAAAGTCAATAAAATTGGCGTAATTGGTGCCGGAATCATGGGTTCAGGTATTGCACAGGTGGCAGCTCAGGCCGGGTTCAAAGTTATTATACGAGATATTAATCAAGATTTAGTGGATAAAGGCTTGGCCAAGATAAGGAATAACCTTGAGAAAAATAAAAGCAAGGGAAAATACACAGAGGAAGAAATAAAGGTCAGTTTAAACAACCTGGAAGGGACAGTAAATATTTCTGAATTGACTGCATGCGATTTCGTTATCGAGGCTGCAGTTGAAAAAATGAGCATTAAGAAAAAAATCTTTGAGGAACTGGATAAAGAATGCGGACCCGAAACATTCTTTGCCACGAACACATCAGGACTTAGTGTTACCGAAATAGCTGCTGTCACAGCTCGCCCCCATAAATTTATAGGTATGCATTTTTTCAATCCCGTTCCGGTAATGAAGCTTGTGGAGCTGGTTAAAGGTGCACAAACCGATGCTGATACGGTGGAAACCACCGCAGCACTGGTAAAAGATTTTAGGAAGGAGGCTATTTTTGTAGAAGAGGCACCACTATTTGCTGTCAATAGAATTCTGGTACCAATGTTAAATGAAGCCATGTTTGTTTTAATGGAGGGTATTACTTCGGCGGAAGATATAGATAAGGGGATGTGCCTGGGTGCCAATCATCCCATTGGTCCATTGGCTCTGTCGGACCTGGTGGGCTTGGATACTCTCCTTTTTGTTATGGACACTTTATACGAAGAAACCGGCGACTCCAAGTATCGCCCCTGCCCCCTTTTACGTAAGATGGTTCGGGCCGGAAACCTGGGCAGAAAAACCGGGCAGGGCTTTTATAACTATAGCTGAATATGTATAACCTAGGCACTGTACTGAAGAGAACATCGGAAAGGCACCCTCACAGACCGGCGTTGATTGTTCCGGGCAGTAAAATACACTGTACCTATCTGGAATGGAACAGCCACGTAAATAAGTTGGCAAACTCTCTTCTCCGGTTGGGAGTAACCAAAGGGGACCGGGTATCTACCTTTTTACCGAATTCCGCTGAGATAGTAACTGTGCTCTTTGCTACAGCAAAAATAGGGGCGGTATTTAATCCAGTCAACTGTAATTTAAGCAGTGCAGAGCTTGCCTTTATCTTAAATGATATCGAGTCAAGAGTTCTTGTATACGGTGAGCCTGAGAAGAAACGAGTGGAGAGGGCTTATGCCAAAATTAAAAATATTAACTGCTATTTATATGTAGGTGAAAAGTCACCTGAATATGCTTATTTATATTCAACATTGCTAGAGAAGTCTTCGGATGAAGAACCCTCTAACCAGGTATCTGAAAATGACTGGTATTCAATTATGCATACCAGCGGGACAACCGGCAAGCCCAAAGGAGTTATTCACTGGCACCGGGATATTATGGACCACAGCATGTGCATGATCTCCTCACAAGGCCTTACACACCGGGACAAGGGGCTTTCGGTAGCACCTCTTTACCATAGTGCAGAACTGCATTGCTTTTTTATTCCCAGAGTTCACACAGGAGCGGCAAATATAATTTTAGACAACCAGGATTCACGTAGTATATTACAAGCTTTAAGTAACGAAAAAATTACCGTTTTTTTTGCAGACCCTACTAAATTAAAAACTGTTTTACAGGATGTTCCAGGCCCTTACCAATTGCCCCGCTTGCGCCTCGTGGCCCATGGCGGTGCACCCTTGGAACAGGAAGTTGCATTAAATTGTCGAGAATACTTTAACGCGGATGTCATTGACTATTACGGCATGACCGAAATGGGACCGGCAATATCAGCTTTGGGCCCGGGCGAGCAACAGCGAAACCCAGGCCCTGCCGGTAAAGCCATTTTAAACCATGCTATATGGATAGTTGAATTAAACGGTGACCTGCCGTCCGAGCCGGATAATACGGTAAAACCCGGTTGTAAGGGGGAGATTATTGTCCGTGGCACCGGCATGATGCAGGGCTATTATAATCGTCCTGAAATTACCGCACGGGCTCTTTATGGTGGGTGGTATCATACAGGGGATATAGGTAGTTTTGACCAGGAAGGACATTTGTGGGTTTTTGACCGGGTGGATGATGCCATAATCACACCACCTGGTAAAACGTGCCGGTAAAGCATTTTGATTAATGGATTTCCTGGGTGGACTTGGAAAACACCATTATTGGTCCGGAATTTACTATTAAGCGTCTTAATTAGTACGTTGGCAAAGATTAAAATGCTTGATTTTCACCTTTTTCACAAATATCAAAATTTTGAAGGAGGTCTCTACATGTCCTTTTTACTTCCTTTAAATGAAAAGGAAAAGGAAAATTTTGATGCACTTAATAAGGAAAACCTTGATTTTATTCGTCGCCGCTATAATAAGGTAAACAGGTGGGTAATTGCTGACATGGTTCGCCGTAGTGCTTACAGGTACCCCAACAAACCGGCCTTAATCTTTAATGATAAAACTTTAACCTTCTCTCAATTGGAAGCGGAAGCTAATCGCTTTTCCAACTCCCTTTTGGCTGCAGGAATTAAAAAATATGACCGAGTAGCAATATTGGCTCACAATACCATTCACCATGTAATCACCTGGTTGGGCACCGCGAAAGCGGGCGGAGTCTATTTGGCGGTAAACTACCTGTTACGAGGAAAAGATATTAGTTTCTGCATCAACCATTCGGAAAGTAAGGTTTTCATTGTAGAAGATACCCTATATAACTTAGTTAAGGACGTTTTAGATGATATGCCTACAGTAAAGACTCTCGTTTGGTCCAATCAGGGTAATGGAATACAGGCTCAGGATGGGTTTTATGATTTTGATACATGGTATAAGGAGCATCCGGCAACTGAACCTGATGCAGAATTAAACATTGAAGATCCTGTTCAAATGACTTACACAAGTGGTACCGAGACACTACCCAAGGGGGTTATACTTAATAACCAGTCGTTGATTTCAGAATATACGGGCTGCATAATCGACGGAGAATATTCCCCTGATGACATTTGCTTAAATGCTCTGCCTATTTTTCACTGCGCTCAGAGAGATTGTTTTCTCAACCCCTGTCTGATGCTTGGTGCTACCAATATATTGCTGGAGGCAAATCCAAAGCAAATAATGCAATACATTGAAAAATACAAGGCAACTATGTTTTTTGCTCCACCTACTGTGTGGATAGGTTTGTTAAGACACCCGGACTTTGATAAATATGACCTTAGTTCTGTGACCAAAGGCTATTATGGGGCATCAATAATGCCGGTAGAAGTATTGAAGGAATTGCAAAAAAGATTCCCTAATTGTCAGCGATTTTATAATTATTACGGCCAGACAGAGCTCAGTCCTTACCATACCATTCTCAAGCCTGAGTTTCAGATATCAAAGGCAGGGTCGGCGGGTATGGGCGGGCTTAACATGGAATCACGCATAGAAAATACTGAGCACGAGCCTATTAACGTAGCAGGAGAGCCCGGTGAAATATGCGGTCGCGGACCACATAGTCTGATGCTTTACTTCAAGGAAGCTGATAAGACTGAACAAACTCTTGCCCACGGCTGGTTCCATAGTGGAGACATTGGTGTTTTGGACGAAGATAGCTATATCACGGTTGTTGACCGCAAGAAAGATATGGTTAAGACGGGCGGCGAAAATGTTCCCAGCCGTGAGGTGGAAGAAGTAATCTACCAAGATTCCCGTGTTTCCGAAGTAGCTGTAATTGGATTGCCACACGAGACATGGGTGGAGGGAGTTACAGCGGCTATAGTGCCCAAAGCCGGACAAATAATTAAGGAAGAAGAAATCATAAATCTTTGCCAAGAAAACCTGGCCAGGTTTAAGGTTCCCAAGGGAATTGTATTTATAGACGAGCTGCCCAAAACCCCCAGCGGGAAAATTTTAAAACGTGACTTGCGCCAAAAATATTCTGAGTTTTATAAATAGTCTAACATTTACTTTTGTTATGTTAACTGCTTACTAATAAAGGGAGGAATCTAGACATATGGACTTTGAGCTAACCGATGAACAAACATTAATGCAAAGCATGGCTTATAAATTTGCTCAGAAGGAATTTGAGCCCATTGCCCGGGAATGTGACAGACAGGAGAAGTACCCCAGGGATATTTTTAAGAAGGCTTGTCAAACCGGTTTGGTGGGGGTAATGATCCCGGAGGAATACGGAGGTCCCGGAGCTGGTTTTTTTGAAAACGCCCTGATCACTGAACAGCTCTCCAGAATAGACCTGGGACTGGGCTTAGTGGTGGTAGCGGCCATCTTTGGGGCTGAGAACATTTTATTCTTTGGCTCTGAAGAGCAAAAACGAAAATACTTACCTCTTTTGGTAAACGGTGAGGCCATATGTGCCGGGGCTTATACAGAACCCAATGCAGGTACTGACGTAGCCGGTACCAGAACGAGGGCCGTGAAAGACGGTGACCAGTATGTCATAAATGGAAGCAAAATGTTTATTACTAACGGTACCGTTTGTGACTTTATGGTAGTTTTATGTATTACTAATCCCGAGGCAGAAAAAAGGCACAGGCAGCATAGCTTAATCCTGGTGGAGGCAGACAGGGAAGGAATCACCCGCAACAAAATTAGTGGCAAAATGGGCATACGGGCCAGTGATACGGCTGAAATTATTTTTGAGGATGTAAGAGTTCCCAGAGAGAACCTAATTGGACAGGAAGGAAAGGGCTTTCATCAACTGATGCATTTCTTTGATGTGACCAGGATAATGGTTACCGCCCAGGGTGTGGGCTTAGCCCAGGGGGCTTTGGACAAAACACTACAGTATGTTCAGGAAAGAAAAACTTTTGGTAAGCCTCTGGCTTCAAATCAGGGCATACAATTTCAACTGGCCGAAATGGCTACCCGAATAGAAATGGCACGAAATACTGCCTACAAAGCCGCTTGGAAAGTAGATAACAATCAAATCGATCCTGCCCTTAATGCCATGGCCAAATATTATGCCGGAGAAACAGCCGTGTGGGTTTGTGACAAGGCGGTACAGCTTCATGGAGGATACGGGTATATCGATGAGTATGACGTACAGAGGTTTTATAGGGATGCTAAAATACTGGAGATTTACGAGGGCGCCAAGGAAGCAGAAAAGTTAACCATTGCCCGTAGACTTTAAACAAAAAAACGAAAAGGTTAAGATTCTCCAGCGAGGATATTATTGCAAATATGCTTGCCATTAAATACAAAGGGGGTGCCGGATTGTCTGGTAGAAACTGGGTAACATGGTATAAAGAAGATTCTATCGGCGTAATAACAATTAATAACCCACCGGTAAATACAATAGGCACGAAACAATTAAAAGAAATGGTATCATGTCTAGATGAAATAAGCGGAAACCCAGAAGTTAGAGCCATTGTTATTACAGGTGCCGGGGATAAAACTTTTGTTGGTGGAGCAGACATTAATGAATTTTTATCTTTAATGGGCAACAAAGGGGAAGCCACTAAATTTGTCCAATATTATCATTACGTTTTCAATACCGTTAGCTATTTTCCCAGGCCTATAATTGCAGCCATTAACGGTATTTCCTTAGGAGGCGGATGTGAATTAGCTTTAGCTTGTGACTTAAGATTAATGTCGGAAAAAGCTAAAATAGGATTGCCCGAAATTAATTTAGGCCTTTTTCCTGGCGCAGGTGGTACCCAGCGCTTACCAAGATTGATTGGTGAAACAAAGGCAAAGGAGTTACTATATCTTGGGACGCCAATATCTGCCGAGGAAGCTTACCGGATTGGACTAGTTAACCATATAGTACCTCACGGAGAGATTCTGCAATCTTCCAAGGCGTTAGCAAAAGATATTGCTCGTAGATCAGGGGCAGCCATTAAACTCTTAAAACAGAGCATTAACCAAGGATTGCAACTCCCTTTACAAGAAGGTATGCAAGTAGAAATTAATAATTTTGACAGGGTGTTTCTAACCAGTGACGTTAAAGAAGGTGTAGAAGCGTTTTTTGCAAACAGGGATCCTGAGTTCAAACACAAATAAAAGTAATACTATCCGGGAAAAGGCTAAAATCAACCAAGGCGGCTAGTTCATTGTACGGCAGGCAGTTTGCACGCCTGCCGTTAATTTTTACGGAAGTACTGAAAAGAACCAAGCATAAAAGAAAGCGAAAGAAGAGAATGGAAGACAAATCAAACGGGGGGATATAAACGGAGAGGATAACCAGTTAAATCAAACAAATATTCAAATATTATGTAAACATTTTTTAGTTTACATAATATTTATTATCGGAAGCTATTTTTTAAAAAAAAATAGCAATCACACAACTTTCATTATCCATATCCATTATTAATCCACTATTATATCATTGATTTTTATTCCGTTAAAATCCGCCAGCTTAAAACATTTTGCACAATTATCGCATACCTTATTTGGATCTAAATCACAGATAAAACATTCACAGCAGTTATCACAGACTTTTGCCTCTTCCAATAAACACATTTTGGGCAAACTTTTTAATTTTTCTTTGTCAATGGTAGTCATCATAATCATCCTTGGTGTCATTACACATTACTTTTGCCATTATTCTATAAAAAAACGTTCTGTGAAACATGGCTTTCCGCTAAACAGCAAAAATTAAAGTTTAAAGGCTGATTTACTCGCCTGAGCTACAAAGGTTCCCCAGGTTCCCTGTATGCCGCAAAGTCATCCTTGATTGGAGATCATCCTTCGATTGAGATCATTTTTATTGGAGCCCACCTCTCTCTTACCCTCTCTTTACTGTTTTATGTAAACTAATCAATGGGCAGCTTAAACTGTTGCCAAGCAGTTAATAAAACAAAAAAGCCTGTGGTTTAATAAACCACAGGCTTTGATTACAAATAAAAAGCTATTTTCTTATACAGGATAAAACTCAGTGCTTTGTTTAGCCAGCTCAACGTCAATCTTGAGCTTTTTAGCCATTCTTTCTTCCAGGAACTTAGCTGCTACCTGAGGATATAAGGCTATTGAAATAATATCTTCCTCTTTCTCCATAATTGGTGCAGCCAACTCCTTGGCCTGCGGCAATTCAGGATCAATTAGGTCAGCAGGGCGACAGCCAATGGGCTTCTCGTCTTTAATAATTTGCTTGCGTGCCTCCTCGTTGATCGGGGCAGGCGGTCTTCCGTAATAGCCGCGCATATATTGCTTAACTTCGTTGGTACACATTTTATAACGACCGGCAAGAACGTTCATAACTGCCTGAGTACCGACAATCTGGCTGGACGGGGTAACCAACGGCGGCCACCCAAAGTCTTCTTGCACACGTGGCATTTCTTCAAACACTTCCGGCAGGCGGTCAAGGGCATTGGCCTGCTGCAACTGCGAAAGGAAGTTGGACATCATACCACCGGGGCACTGGTAAACAAGAACTCTTGCATCAGGCCACTTGTTTGACACATCAAATTCAGCATACTCTGCACGTACATCCTTCCAATAATCGGCCATCTCTGCACAGAGCTCTATATTAATCTCAGGATCATGCGGGGTGTCAGCAAATGCTGCTGCCATTGTTTCCACTGCAGGCTGTGAAGTCTGATTGCTCATTGTTGAGATTGCACAGTCAATGATGTCAGCTCCTGCTTCCACGGCCTTCATGTAAGCCATAGAGGCCATTCCACTGGTATAGTGGCAATGAACCTGAATCGGAATCTTAATTCCGGCATCTTTCATGCCTTTTACGATTTCATAAACCATGTACGGCGCTATAATACCGGCCATATCCTTAAGGCAGATGGAGTGACAACCCATACTTTGCAGTTCCTTAGCCATATTTACGTAATATTCAACGGTATGCACCGGGCTGATGGCATAACAAACGGTACCTTGGGCATGGCCACCTTCAGCAATGGTGGTCTTGATTGATTGCTCCATATTTCTCAGATCGTTCAGAGCATCAAAAATACGGAAAATATCCATACCGTTAGCAACGGATTTTTTTATAAACTCATCCAGTACATCGTCTGAATAGTGCTTGTAACCAACCACGTTCTGAGCACGAAGCAACATTTGTGTAGGGGTCTTTTTCAGATGACGTTTGATTACCTTGAGACGTTCCCAGGGATCGTCACCACAAAAACGCATACATGTATCAAAAGTAGCTCCACCCCATACTTCCAGGGAGTGGAAACCTATCTCATCATGCCGCTCAAGTGCCGGTATGATATGCTCTGTTCTCATCCTGGTGGCCAACAGTGACTGGTGGCCATCACGCATAGTAGTATCGGTTATTTTAACCTTATTCGCACTCATTCGTTAAGCCTCCTATCCTCACGTCCTATGAAATTTAAAGCTTCTCCATAACTTTCCGAACGGATTCTATTGATTTATTTAAAGCGGCTTTCTCTTGGTCGGACAGTTCCAGTTCAATAATTTTTTCTACGCCGTTGCCACCAATGATGGCCGGAACCCCAACGTAGGTATCATTAATGCCATATTCCCCACTGCAGTATGCTGCCACAGGTAATATACGCTTCTTGTCTTTTAATACAGCCTCAACCATTTCAACTACCGACCTTGATGGAGCATAGAAGGCACTACCGGTCTTCAAGTAATTAACGATTTCAGCGCCGCCATTTCTGGTCCGATCAACAATGGCATCAATTCTGTCCTTGGAAATAAGATTTTCAATGGGGATGCCGCCTGCATAACTGTAACGTACCAGAGGAACCATATCATCGCCGTGTCCACCCATTACAAAGGCACTGACATCTTCAAAGGAAACACCGACTTCATCTGCAATGAAGGTACGGAAACGAGCCGAATCCAGCACACCGGCCATACCGAATACACGGTTGGCAGGGAATCCGCTGGCCTTGTAAGCAGCATAAACCATAACATCCAGCGGGTTGGTAACTACGATTATAAAGGCATTGGGGGAATGCTGAGCTATTTTTGAAGCAACATCGGATACAATTTTGGAGTTGGTATCAATCAAGTCATCGCGGCTCATGCCAGGCTTACGGGCTATCCCGGCCGTTATAACAGCGATATCTGAGCCTGCGGTATCAGCATAATCATTGGTACCAATAACATTAGAGTCAAAACCTTCAATGGGAGCTGCCTGCCGAAGGTCCAAAGCTTTACCCTGGGGAATCCCTTCTACAACATCGATTAGTACAACATCGCCAAGCTCCTTGGCTGCGGCCCAGTGAGCACAAGTAGCTCCCACATTACCGGCACCAACTATAGTAATCTTTTTACGCTTATTCAAGATGCACCCTCCTCATTTATTCTAAAGTCTGCGAAATTCTTAATTTCAACTCAGTCCTAGCCAATCTCTACAAGCAAAGCATCTTTGGATACTGCTTGGCCTTCTTCCACGCCAATTTTTTTCACTGTACCGGCGCAGGGTGCACCAATCTCATTTTCCATCTTCATAGCTTCAAGAATTATAAGTGCATCGCCTTCGTTGACCTGATCACCTTCGCTGACCAGGACTTTCCAGACGTTACCCGGCATCGGGGAAATAACAGTACCGGCACCTGCCGGTGCGGCTGCCTTTGGTGCAGGTGCTGCTTCCTTCTTGGGCTCCACCTTGGGCTCCTCAGCCACCTGCTGCGCGGCTGCCGGCGGAGGTGCAGACGCAGCACTGCTGGGTGCTGCTGCCGCAGGTTGACCTGGAGAAAGATCTTCAACTTCTACTTCAAAGGCTTCACCGTTAACCGTAACATTAAATTTCTTCACTGTACAACCTCCTTAGGCCTTATCAACACATATTACAGACTATTGGGATCTATACTGAGGTCTCTTCCCAGCATGTGTTTTGCTAACCCCGACTTCTTCCACAGGCTCATGCCGCCCTTACGGCGAATCCCGGCGATTCTTTGACCCTCTCCGAGATAACCACCCACTGCTAGGGCAGCCGTAATTGCAGCAACTGTAGACATCTTTGCGCCACTATCGAGTTTTACGGCTTCTGAACTCTCACCCATTTTTGAATACCTCCCTCCACCACTGGTGGTTGGGTAATTCTATTAAACCGGAATATTTCCGTGCTTTTTCCGCGGATTGTCGACACGTTTACCATCACAGGCTTTAAACCCTGCTATTATCTTATCCCGTGTATCTCTGGGATCAATAACGTCATCAATATAACCTTTACCTGCAGCTACATACGGGTTGGCAAAATTATCCCTATATTCTTGCACCAGTTCTTTTCTTCTTTCCACTGGGTTTTCAGCCTCTTTAATTTCATTACGGAAAACAATATTA
Organism: Bacillota bacterium; assembly: GCA_009711705.1. GTDB lineage: Bacteria > Bacillota > Desulfotomaculia > Desulfotomaculales > VENG01 > VENG01. Next base: position 125,947 of record VENG01000001.1, on the reverse strand, counting down.
ACAGCACCGTCGGGTCCCATAACAGCAATTTCACCTGACGGCCAGGAATAAACAAAATCAGCCCTCATTGAGCTACTGCACATGGCCAGGTATGCACCACCGTACGCCTTCCGTAAAATAACGGTAATCTTGGGTACAGTTGCCTCAGAATACGCATACAGCATCTTGGCACCGTGACGGATAATGCCGCCGTACTCTTGGTATGTGCCAGGTAAAAATCCCGGGACATCCATAAAGGTTACGATAGGAATATTAAAGCAGTCGCAGAAACGGATAAACCGTGCAATCTTATCTGATACATTAATATCCAGGCAACCGGCAAGAACCTTAGGCTGGTTTGCAATAATACCTACTGATTTACCTTCCAACCTACCAAAACCGATCACACCGTTAGCAGCGTACATAGGCTGTACTTCGAAGAAAGAATCCTTATCTACAACCGTCCTGATTACGTCTTTTACGTCATAAGACATGTTCGGGCTGTCCGGGATAATACTCATTAATTGCTCACGGTCACCACCAGGCTCACCGGGTTCGAACGACGGAGCCTCTTCCAAATTATTGGAAGGCACATAACTGAGCAATTGTTTTATCATTGCTATGCAGTGTTCTTCGTTTTCAGCTGCGAAATGAGCCACACCACTGGTTTGATTGTGAGTGTTTGCGCCCCCCAATTGTTCCATACTGACCTCTTCACCGGTTACAGTTTTAATAACCTGCGGGCCGGTAATGAACATTTGGCTTGTGTTCTTGACCATAAAGATAAAGTCAGTAAGCGCAGGAGAATATACAGCACCACCTGCACAGGGTCCCATAATAACAGAGATCTGCGGAACTACCCCGGAAGCTATGGTATTGCGGTAGAAAATCTCACCATAACCCTTTAGAGCATCCACACCTTCTTGTATCCGAGCACCGCCGGAATCATTAAAACCTACAACGGGTGCTCCCGTTTGCATAGCAAGATCTAACACTCTGCATATCTTTTCAGCATGCACTAAGCCTAAGGATCCGCCGGCAACGGTAAAGTCTTGAGCAAAAGAATATACATTGCGGCCGTTCACTTCACCATAACCGATGACAACACCTTCACCCGGGAACTTTTGCTCTTTCCCTGCTGTGCTGCTGGCAAAAACATTAAGCTCATTAAATGTGCCGGGATCAAAAAACTGTTCCAAACGTTCTCTGGCTGTCAATTTGCCGGCCTTATGCTGCTTATCAACGCGCTTTTCTCCACCGCCTGCCTCGACGGTCTCTCTTAATTGCTTAAGCTGGTCAAATTTTTCCTGCATACTCATTGTCTTCCAGACCTCCTATCATTAATCGCGTTCACACAGCTCCACCAGCGTCCCAAATGTTGCCTTAGGATGGAGGAACGCAATTTTAGCTCCACCAGCTCCCCTGCGGGGCTTTTCATCAATGAGTTTTACGCCCTTAGCTTTTAACTCTTCGAGGGCCTTCTCAATATCGTCTACCCTGTAAGCAATGTGCTGAATACCCTCGCCCTTTTTCTCGATGTATTTTGCAATGGGGCCGTCAGGAGAGGTGCTCTCAAGCAATTCCACTTCACTTTCGCCAGTAGGAATAAATGCCGTCTTTACTTTCTGCTCTTCTACAACTTCTGTACCTTCCGCTTTCATTCCCAGTACTTCTTCGTAGAACTTTAAAGATGCATCCATATCCTTTACCGCGATGCCAATGTGGTCAATTTTCTTGATCATTGTCTTCCCCCCTTATCTAATTCTGCACAAGAAAACGCTTTTTCATATCATTCATGATCAGTATTATTCCCTAGCATTATTTAAACCCCGCGGCAGGTATCAAAACCTCCCGCGGGATTAGATAACTAAACTTAACTAACTTTGGCTTTTTCCTTAATGTAGTCAATAATGACAGTGGTGGTAGTCCCGGGACCGAAAACTGCATCAACACCGGATTCCTTTAATGCCGGAATATCATCGTCCGGTATAATGCCCCCACCCAGTACCAGTATATCTGAAGCATTTTGTGCTTTCAGACCGCTTACAACCTCGGGGAAAAGGTCTAAGTGGGCACCAGAAAGACAACTAAGGGCGACAACCTGAACATCTTCCTGCAAGGCTGCCTCAACTATTTGCTGGGGTGTTTGCCTTAACCCAGTGTAAATAACTTCCATTCCTGCGTCACGCAGAGCCTGAGCAATAACTTTTGCTCCCCTGTCATGACCGTCTAACCCGGGTTTGGCCACCAGCACGCGAAGCTTTTCGCTCATTTACTTCTCCTCCTTAAGGCAAAGCTAGAAAACAATTTGCTGCTGGTATTCTCCAAACTCTTCCCGCAAAACGCCACATATTTCGCCTAAAGTAGCGTACGCTTTTACTGCTTCAACGAAGTACGGCAAGAGGTTATCAGTGGTATGAGCAGCTTTACGTATATCCTCAAGCATTGTTTTAACTTTATCGTTATCACGCTCACTGCGAAGCTTCTCCAACTTATCTTTCTGACGCTTACCAACTTCTGGATCAACTTTCAGCAGTCCCTCAGGCGGCGGGCTTTCCATCTGGAACTTATTAACGCCGATAACCACTTTTTCGCCGCTTTCTACTTCTTTCTGATATTTGTAAGCACTCTGATGAATTTCTTTCTGCATAAATTCAATGGCGTCCGGAGCTCCGCCCATGTCATCAATCTTTTGAATATACTCCAATGCCTTCTCTTCGATATCATTGGTGAGCTTCTCAATAAAGAAGGAACCACCCAACGGGTCAACGGTATCAGTAACACCAATCTCGTATCCAATAACCTGCTGTGTCCGCAGAGCAATCAGTACAGACTCCTCACTGGGCAACGCCAGTGCCTCATCCCGGGAATTGGTGTGCAGAGAGTTAGTGCCGCCTAGAACAGCGGAAAGGGCCTCATATGCAGTACGCATAATATTAACATCAGGCTGCTGGGCGGTCAGTGAAACGCCCGCTGTCTGGGTATGGAAGCGCAGCATCAAGGATTTAGGATTCTCAGCACCGAAACGCTCTTTCATTAATTTAGCCCAAATGCGCCGTGCAGCACGGAACTTAGCAACTTCCTCAAAGAAATTAAGATGAGCGTTAAAGAAGAAACTAAGACGTGGTGCAAATTTGTCCACATCCAGCCCCACATCAATAGCTGCCTTAACGTATGCCAAACCGTCAGCAATAGTAAAGGCGATTTCCTGTACAGCAGTGGCACCGGCTTCACGAATGTGATAACCGCTAATGCTGATAGTATTCCAATTAGGAACATGTTCAGCACAATAGGCAAAAATGTCAGTGATCAAGCGCATTGACGGCTCAGGGGGCAATATATACGTACCGCGCGCCATATATTCTTTGATAACGTCATTTTGGATAGTACCGCGGATTTGATCCTGACTAACACCCTGCTTTTCAGCCACCGCAATATACATGGCCAATAAAATAGCGGCGGGAGCATTAATGGTCATGGAAGTACTTACCTTATCCAAAGGGATATTATCAAGCAGAGTCTCCATGTCCAATAAAGAGTCAATGGCAACCCCAACCTTACCCACTTCACCTTTAGCCAGCTGATGATCGGAGTCATAACCAATCTGAGTGGGCAGGTCAAAAGCAGTACTTAATCCAGTTTGTCCTTGATCCAACAGGTAACGAAAACGCTTATTGGTTTCCTCCGCTGATCCAAACCCGGCATACTGCCTCATGGTCCAATGCCGTCCCCGGTACATATTGGGCTGGACACCGCGGGTGTAAGGGTAACTTCCAGGGAAATTTAGTTTATCCTCAAAGTCAAAATCAGCAATATCGCTGGGGCTATAGACAGGCTTAATAACAATTTCCGAATCAGTTTTAAACTCAGGCCTACGCTCAGGGCGCTTTTGAGTCAACTTATCCAGCTTTTCTTTGTATGCCTTCTCGCCAGCCTGGATTTTTTCCAGCTTGTCATTTTCGAACAAGGCTGTTCCTCCTTTCTTTTTACAGTACCTTTTTCAACAATCCAGGTACCTCAAAGGGTAATGCAGCTACTTGTACACCGACTTCCTGCAAAGCTGCTACTTTGCCGTCGAATGTTCCCTTGCCGCGCTCAATAATAGCACCGGCATGTCCCATTCTCTTTCCAGGGGGCGCGCTCTTACCGGCAATATAAGCAACAACAGGCTTGCTCATATTGTCTTTAATGAATTCAGCTGCCTGCTCTTCAGCATTGCCGCCAATTTCACCAACCATTACAATAGCTTTGGTTTGAGGATCCTGTTCAAATTTCTTTAATACGTCCACAAAAGACAGACCAACTGCCCGGTCACCACCTAGACCAACAACAGTACTTTGACCCAAACCGTTCATAGCCAGGTTTCCTACTATTTCATAAGTGAGGGTCCCGCTGCGGGCAACAACGCCAACTTGACCTTCTGTAAAGAATTGATTGGGCGGTATGCCTATTTTACACTTGCCGGAAGATACAATACCGAAACTATTAGGTCCAACAACTACGACTCCCTTACTTTTAGCATAATTGACGATTTCCATTTCATCATGGACGGGAATATGCTCGGGAACGCCCACAAGAACTTTAGCTCCAGCATCAATTGCTTCAAATGCAGCATCTTTAGCAAAAGGTGCGGGAATAAACAATACCGAAGCATCAATACGGTGATCTTTTGCGGCAGCTGTCATGGTATCATAAACCGGTACCCCTTCCACTTCCTGGCCGCCTTTTCCGGGGGATATTCCGGCTACTATTTTTGTTCCATAGGCTAGCATCTGCTTGGTATGGAATCTACCCTGGTTTCCGGTCATTCCTTGTACAGCAACTTGAGTGTTCTCATCAATAATAATGGCCACTGGTCAACAACCTCCTTTTCTAAGTTTTTTAAGCTTTAGCCAGTTCTACAACTTTTTGAGCTGCTTCATGCATTACTTTATAGGCCTCAATGCCATTCTCACTTAAAAGTTTAATAGCTTCTTCTTCATTTGTACCGACCATGCGAATCACAACAGGGACAGGAATTTCTCTGGATTGTTTAACCTTGAGAAATGCATTGGCAACGTCATCACACCTGGTAATGCCACCAAAAATGTTGATAAAAACAGCCTTCGGTTTATTTGCCAGCAAAAGCTCTAGAGCCTGCGCGGTTTCTTCCATACCTGTACCGCCGCCAGCATCTAAGAAGTTCGCAGGGGAGCCGCCGTAGTAAGAAATTGTGTCTAATGTTCCCATCGCCATTCCGGCACCGTTAGCCATAATGGCAATGTCTCCACCCAATTCTACAAATGCTAATCCCAATTCGTGTGCCTTTTTTTCAGTTTCCGTGCGCTCTTCAACCACGGGTGCTTCTTTTTGCCTGAATAAAGCATCATCATCAATGGTTACTTTGGAGTCGGCGGCTATTAATCTATCGCCACTGATTACCAGCGGGTTGATTTCTACCAGCTCGGCGTCCTTTTCCTTGAACATCTTAACCAAGCCGGCCATAAGTTTATTAGCTTCTTTAGCTAATGGTCCGGTAAGTCCCAGGCGGCGGGCAGTTTCTCTGCCCAAATAAGGGCTAAAGCCTACTAGCGGGTCAATATGCTTCTTCATTATATTTTCTTCAGCAACATCTTCAATCTCCATGCCGCCTTCAGCTGAAGCAATAATTACCGGCATTTTAGCAGAAGTGTCTACAGTAATAGACAAATATAATTCTTTATCAATTTGAAGCTTTTCTTCTACCAAAAGGGTTTCAACTTTATACCCCTGAACTGTCATGCCCAAAATTTCTTCAGCGGCAGCGCGGGCCTCTTCTGCATTGTCGGCAAACTTAATGCCGCCACCTTTACCCCTCTTACCTGATAAAACCTGGGATTTAACAACAACTGTACTTCCGATTTCTTGGGCAACTTTGGCAGCCTCTTCCGGAGAAGTCACAACTCTACCTTTAGGTACGGTGACACCATACTGCGCAAATAATTCTTTGCCCATGTACTCAAATAACTTCACTAATGCCTTCCTCCCTCCGATTGATTTGATCCCAGCTAGATTTGTAATTTTTAACAAGCCAGGCATACTAATTTAAAAACTAGTAACTTAGAATTTTTAAACATTTGAATTTATTTCTTCAATGATGTGATATTTCCTTCTATATTACAACAATAGTCGTCAAAAATTTTTACAACTATATAATTCTTAACCTTGCCAACCATTTCTAACCACGCTAATCTTCTGACGTTTAAGCATTTATATTAATTTTATTTAGCACCGTAAATTTTAAGGCCTTCTTCATATAAATCCCCACCAAGCGAATCATTAACGACAATTACGGGGAAATCTTCCACCTCTAACTCACGAATAGCCTCAGGACCTAACTCGGGATAAGCCACTATTTTACAAGATTTAATTCTTTTGCTAATAAGAGCTGCTGCGCCGCCAACTGCAGCAAAATAAACAGCCTTGGTTTGCTTCATGGCTTTTATGACTTCAGGCGTTCTTTTTCCTTTACCTATCATGCCCTTTAATCCTTGTGCCATTAATTTAGGTGCATATATATCCATTCTTCCACTTGTTGTCGGACCGGCTGATCCTATTACGTTATCCGGCTTAGCCGGGGAAGGCCCTACATAATAAATAATTTGATCCTTCAGCTCAATCGGTAGTTCTTCACCATTTTCCAAAAGTTCCACAAGCTTTTTATGCGCTGCGTCCCTACCGGTATATATCTTGCCGTTCAGTAGAACCCTTTGACCAATACGTAGCTTTTCGGCTGCTTCCGTTGTGAAGGGAGTTTTGATTGTAATTACTGGAGTCAAGTCTTTGCACCTCCTGGATTAAATTTTAAAATTCTATCTCTTTGTGTCTGCTAGCATGGCAATTTATATTTACGGCCACAGGCAAACTGGCAATATGTGCCGGGTGAGTATTAACATGAACCGCCAAAGCCGTGGTTTTACCGCCTAGTCCTTGGGGACCAATGCCTAACTTGTTTACCAATTCCAACAGTTCTTGTTCTAAGTCAGCCGCATACGGATCCGAACTTGGTTCGCCCACCGGCCGCAATAAGGCTTCTTTAGCCAGCAATGCCGCCTTTTCAAAGGTGCCGCCAATGCCTACACCTACAATTATTGGGGGGCAGGGATTAGGACCGGCTTCCTTAACTGTCTCCACTACAAAATCTTTAACACCTTCCACGCCCTGCGCCGGTTTTAGCATTTTAATTGCACTCATGTTTTCACTGCCGCCGCCTTTAGGGGCCACAGTTATCTTTAATTTATCGCCGGGAACGACACGTATATGAATCACTGCCGGTGTATTATCTCCGGTATTTTGCCTTTCCAAGGGATGCCCCACAATTGACTTTCTAAGATAGCCTTCCTGATATCCTTTGCGTACTCCCTCATTGATAGCATCCTCAAGGCCACCACCTTCAACGTGCACTTCCTGACCCAGCTCGACAAAGAACACACTAAATCCGGTATCTTGACACATGGGGACCGATTCGTTCTTAGCAATTTGAGCATTCTCAATCAATTGCTGGAGAATGTCTTTACCGGTTACTGATTGCTCTGCTTCGTAAGCATTTTTAAATGCGTCAATAACGTCCTGTCCTAAATTATAGTTGGCTTCCTGACACATACGGGCAACTTCTTCGATAATTTGATCAACTCTGACGACTTTAATGACTATTCCCCCCTTAGTTATTGAAAACTCTTACATATTCATTAATCATTAAAGCAAAAAATATACCGGAAGGGCCACAGCATAAAAATACTGGGCAATTCCGGTATATTTTAAATAACCGCTCATTATACCTGTCTTATTCCTTATGTATACATCTGGAGACAAATGTTTTAATTTATCGAAATGTCATTGTTTTAGAATAATTAGAAATATACCCATGTTAACCTCTAATTATTAAAAACTACCGTTTTTCACTTTTTTAAGCTTGTTATATAGTGTGGCCAAAGAAATATTTAAGGCGCGGGCAGCCCTTCTCTTCCCCTCCACTGTACCGCCAAATTTGGCCATGGCTTTTTTAATTAATATTTGCTCCATTTGGTCAATAGGTATAAGTTCTATATCTTTTTCGGGTGCTTCCCTCAACTGGCTGACGTACTGTAAGAAGTGACTCTTAGTAAGAATCTCATCATCAACGGTAACCATAACTCTTTCCACGACATTTTCCAATTCGCGTATATTTCCCGGCCAGTCGTAGCTAAAAAGAACCTCCTCACCATGCTGGGATAGACCTTTCACTTTCTTGCCCAGTTTTCTATTTAGTTTAATAATCAAATTGTTAGTCAATAAAGGTAAATCTTCCTTACGGTATCTTAAAGCAGGAATAGGTATTTCAACCACATTTAATCGATAGTACAAATCTTCACGAAACTTCCCCTGCCGTATCAAACCATGCAAGTCTCTATTGGTGGCAGCAATAACTCGCACATCAACTTTAATAGTTTCATTGCCACCCACCCTCTCAAACTCCATCTCTTGCAAGACACGTAATAATTTACCCTGCAAAATAAGGTTCATATCACCTATTTCATCAAGAAATATGGTACCCCCGTGGGCCAGTTCAAACTTGCCTATGCGGGATTTGATAGCACCCGTGAAAGCTCCTTTAACATAGCCAAAGAATTCGCTCTCTAATAAATTTTCGGGAATTGCAGCACAGTTTACTTTGATAAAGGGTTTATCCCTGCGCCCGCTGACATGATGGACAGCATGGGCAAATAACTCTTTACCGGTACCGCTTTCCCCTGTCAATAATACTGTGGATGTACTTTTAGCGGCCCTTTCGCCTATTTGCATACACCTTTTCAGGTCTTGGTTATTACCTAATATGTCTTTAAAGGTATATTTACTGGTTGTCACTTCACCGAACTTATCAGACAGATTCTCAATGATGGTGGTGCTCTGCTGCAGTTTATCCATTAATTTCATAATATCGGTAAAGTGATTAAATACTACAACTGCTCCTCGGGTCTCACCATCAACAATAATCGGTGAAGCGTTACTGATAACTTCGGCATTACTGCCGCCAACAGTGGTACGGTGACCAAAAATGTGCTCGCCGTTTTCAAGTACCTTAGCTAAAGCTCCCTCCGGTGAAACATCATAAATATTATTACCAATACGTTCCGTGGGCTCTATACCGGTAATATTGGTGAAGGCCGGATTAACATACTTTATAACCCCTTTTTCATTTACAACTTCAATGGCTTCCTGAACGGAATTTAGTATGGTAGACAACTCTCCCTGAATCCCTTTCACCTTATCTTCCTCTTGCAAGATAACCTGTAAAAGTTCTGTTGCCTGACCTTCCAAAATTGCTACACCGTTAAGATTCAAACCCATCATCTGACGCCTTATATGCGGCATTCCTGATGTATCAATTATAGCATGTATATCTAAAGAAGGTAATTCAGCTAACTCTTTAACAACATAAACATTTTGCTCCACCAAACTAAAGCTGCCACACCGTTCACCGGCTTGGCAGACAGCCACAACTTCAACCCGCTTAAACTTGTCCAACATATTTAAAACTGCTACTCCTCGCTCATCACTAGCAATAACAGCAACCCTAAATTTAGCCATAAATAAAGTTCCACCCTCTTTACCCCAGAGTTGTATTCAAAGCAAAGTTGTATTGTCAGATAAGTTCGACAAATATATTAGGACTTCCTTCTAAAAAATAAAAATAAAAAATAATTGTCCTATGTTTTATTTTTTTTCGAACACACGTTTTACTGATGTCATTACATATGTTATAATTTCTGTGAGAATATCTGGGAAGGTTGTGAAGCACATGCTCGAAGAATTAACTTCCAGGGAAGAGGCTATATTACGCGTGATTAAAGAATCAGTACATCAAAAGGGATATCCTCCGTCAGTACGAGAGATAGGACAAAAGGTGGGCCTGCGTTCAAGTTCAACTGTTCACAGCTACCTTAGAAGACTGGAGGAAAAAGGGGTTATTCGCAGAGATCCTACCAAACCCAGAGCTATAGAAGTACTGGGCTCAGAGTCCCGTGAGCAACCCGATACCTTTAATTGGGTTCCGGTCCTAGGGCGAGTAGCGGCTGGGGCACCGGTATTGGCTGTAGAGAACAGGGAAGCATTCTTTCCTTTACCTATTGAGTTTACCGGTCAGGGTGAATTTTTTATGCTTACGGTAAAAGGAGAGAGCATGATCGATGTAGGCATCTTCGATGGTGATTTAGTAATCGTAAAAAAACAGGCAACGGCTATTAACGGTGAGATCGTTGTGGCACTACTGGAAGACGAGTCCACTGTAAAACGCTTTATTAAGGAAAAGGATCATATTAAACTAAAACCAGAAAATAAAAACATGACACCTATTATCACACGAGAGGCTAAAATACTAGGCAAAGTCGTTGGCCTTTTAAGAAAGATGTGATCAGTAGTGATCAAGCATGGCTAAGTTATTACAGTCCTTCACGTAGTTGATAAAAGCAGTCGCGGCAAAGCCTCCCCCCAAGGCTTGTGAATTACGGACTAAATATAGTTTACGTTTTAAATCCAATTCCGGCACTGTTATTTCTCTTATTGTGCCTAATTGCAGCAATTCTTTAACTGCCCACCGGGAAACAAAACTTAAGCCCAAGCCGGCCTGTACCGCTGTAATAACCGCTCGCGTACTGCCTAATTCAATAGCTACCCGGCACTGTCCCAGGGGGATTCCTTTTTTTTGCAACCTACTTTCGATAGTTTCTCTGGTCCCCGAACCCTGTTCACGTAAAATCAAAGGGTGTTTTTTTAATTTCTCTAACTTAATTTCGCTTTCAAATTGCCCCGGTACAAGCACCGGGCCAATAAGAACTAATTCATCATCAATCCACGTCTCACACTCCAAACCTTTTCCGTCCACCATCGTTCCGGTAACCCCTAAGGCGACTTCCTTATTATTCACCCAGTTGACAACTTTTCCGCTTCCTCCTATTCTAAGGCTGATTTTAATCCCCGGGTGTATCTGACAGAACCCACCCACAAACAGTGGCAGGATATATTCCCCCGGGATTGTACTGGCGCCGATATTTAGTTGGCCCGTTTTAAGCCCTTTAAGGTTGTCTAAATTTTCAATTACTTTATAATGTTGCCTGAGAATTTCCTTCGCTCCAGGGTATAATAGTGAGCCTGCCTCAGTCATTACTACCCTTTTTTCATTTCTTTGAAATAGGGAAACCTTCAACTCATCCTCTAAAGACTTAATTTGAAAACTCACCGCCGGTTGACTCATAAATAACTGCTTAGCCGCACCGGTAAAACTCTTTAAATCAGCAACCCATAAAAACGCTTCCAATTGCTTTAAATTCATAATCCATCACTTACTTTCAACACCTGCTCAGCAGCAGACAAAGCTGCAATTTTAACGTGCTCAAAAGTTAGACCACCTTGAAAATAGGCCGCGTAAGGCTCTCTTAACGGGCCGTCGGCAGTCAATTCCAGGGACCCACCTTGCACAAAAGTGCCCGCCGCCATAACTACCGGGTCCTCATACCCGGGCATAGCCCATGGTTCAGGCCGAACATGACTATCTATGGGTGATGCACTTTGTACCGCCTGGCAAAAAGCTACCAATCTACTTGCTGATCCAAGTATTACTGCCTGTACAATATCAGTACGCGATTCTTTAAACGAGGGTGAAACCTCAAAACCAAGCCTTTCAAAGAGCCGTGCGGTGAAAATGGCCCCTTTTAATGCCTGCGATACCACTGATGGAGCTAAAAAGAGCCCCTGGAAAAACATTCTATGCCAATCAAGGGTTGCCCCAACATCACTACCGATTCCAGGGGCGGTTAAACGAAAAGAAGCAGCTTGCACTAACTCCTTGCGCCCTACTATATATCCGCCGGTGGGAGCCAGCCCACCTCCGGGATTCTTAATCAGGGAACCAGCAGTAATATCAACACCAACCGAGGGGGGTTCCAATGTTTCCACGAATTCGCCGTAGCAATTATCTACAAATATAACAGCATTCGGCTGTTTTGACCTAACCAAGTTTACAATAGAGCCAATTGTGTGCACATCCAAAGGTCGTCGCAAACTATATCCCCTGGACCGTTGGATCATTACCATCCTTACCGGGAACTCTAAGGCCCGTTCAATTGCCGGCCAGTCCAGCTCCCCAACTGGGAGTAATTCTACCTGCTCATATTGAATACCCCAATCAGTGAGCGACCCCTGTGGTCTCCCTCTGATGCCAACTACTTTTTGTAGAGTGTCGTAAGGCGCACCGTTTATAGACAGTAATTTGTCACCCGGCCGCAAAATACCAAATAAACATAAAGCAATAGCATGCGTCCCACTTGCAATTTGACCCCGCACCAATGCAGCCTCCGCCCCAAAAATCTCCGCGTAAACATTATCCAAAACTTCTCTTCCGGGATCGTTATACCCATAACCTGTTGATCCCTTTAAGTGATGATCAGAAACTCTTGCCTCTTTAAAAACATTCAGCACCCGATGCTGATTTTCCAGACAAATCTCCCGCACATTCTTGCACGCAGGTTCAATTTCCTTTTCTACTTCACACATTAACTCTTTAAAGTCCAAGCTGCCCTTCATTCTGTCCCTCCGATTAAGTCACAAGTGTCCCGTGCCCCTTGAACATCTCTCCGGTTAATGGCCATCAGCTCTTCCCTGGTGATATTTCCTTTTTGTACAAGGCGAACCGCCTGTATCCTTATGGCCCGCTCGATAATGTTTCTTACCAATCTGGCATTACCACTGTGTTGGTGCCGGCTTGACTGCTGCTCTATGATTAATCTAATCTCCTCACGACCGCCACTGTCCAGATAATATTGCCGCTGTTTGAGCATTAAGTCCCCAATTTCCAACAATTCCTTAGTAGAATAATCAGGGAAATCAATATGAATGGGAAAACGAGACCGAAGCCCCGGATTTGTCTCTAAGAATTGCTGCATTTCATATTTATAACCAGCCAAAACAAGAATTAAGCTATCCTTATTATCCTCCATGCCCTTTACCATCGCATCTATGGCCTCTTTGCCAAAATCCTTACTTCCTCCTCTAGCCAAAGAATATGCCTCGTCGATAAAAAGAATACCCCCGCTGGCTTTTTTGATGTGATCCCTGGTTTTTTGTGCCGTGTGACCTATATATTCACCAACTAGATCGGCTCTTTCTACCTCTATAGAATGACCCTTGGGCAGCACACCGAGCTCCTTGAACAACCTGGCCAGTATTCTGGCCACGGTGGTCTTCCCGGTGCCGGGGTTACCCTTAAATACCATGTGCAGCACTTGAGATTCAGCAATTAAATTTTCCCTTTGTCTCCGCTTCTGTATTTGTACAAAAGCGCAAATTTCATCTATGGTTTGCTTTACGCTTCGTAGTCCGATTAGACCATTTAATTCCCTTTTTATTTTTTCTAATTCTTTGGCTTTATCGGACACAGCCCCACCACGGTCGCCGGCAACCGGCTTGGATGAACCCTTATTTGCTGTTGAATCAATGTTTAAAGGGGACGACATACCTTTGCGGTTATTTAGCATCTTTATACGTACCAACTAGATTCACCTCACCGGACCTTGATATATAATTATACGTCCGGTGGGCCTTAGACTTACCTAAAAAAGATGGCCTCTCCCATGGAGAGACCTGTTCCTTTTATTGGTTATTATTAGGTTTAACCTCCGAAAATGAAGTGCTTACCGCCCGCAGGGGACTTATGGTCGAAATAGCATGTTTATAAACCATCATTTGTTTGCCTTCACTTTCGAGTATTACCGTAAAATTATCAAATCCCCGCACCACACCCCTTAGCTGGAAACCGTTAACAAGATAAATGGTTACGGGAACATTCTCTTTCCTCACCTGATTCAAAAATGCATCCTGCAGATTAATTTGCGGCTTTGACATGATAGTCCCTCCGTTGGAATATTTTTCATTAATGGTTCGACACACCTTTACTAACTCCTTCCGCCTGACTGATAATTTCGCAAGCTATTTCCCTAGCCCCTCCGTATTCTTTTACATTTATCCACTTAATACGTGAGTCACGGCGAAACCAAGTTAATTGCCGCTTTGCAAAACGTCTTGTATCTCTTTTGATTAAATACACTGCTCTTTCCAAGTCTATTTGGCCTTTTAAATACGCTGCAATCTCTTTATATCCTAACCCCTGCATGGATACTAGACCGGTATCGTACCCGGCCTGTAATAACTTGCTAACTTCTTGCACAAGACCTTGGGCAAGCATTTTATCCACTCTTTTGTTCACCTGGTCATAAAGTTGATCACGCGACATGTGTAACCCAAAGAGGTCTTTATACCACAATTTCTTTTTGCCTGCATGCAACGATGATGCAGGTTTTCCCGTTATTTCATAAATTTCCAGAGCTCTGGTAATTCTTTTTTGATCGTTAGGGTGCAACCGGGATGCAGTATCGGGGTCAACTTTTTTGAGGTAATCATGTAAGGCCATTTTACCATGCAAATGGGCATAATTGTGTAGTTTTTCTCTTAAGTCGTAATCAATTCCAACCTCTCCAAATTTATATCCGTCAATAACAGATTGGATATATAAACCTGTTCCTCCTGCCAGTATAGGTAATTTTGACCTACGTCGTATATCAGCAATGGTATCTTGAGCCATTTTTTGATAATGTGCTACACTAAATTCTTGGTCCGGTGCAACAATATCTATAAGATGATGTGTAATCCCTTGGCGCTCTTTGGATGTAGGTTTGGCTGTGCCGACATCCATATATTTATAAACAAGCATAGAATCCGCAGAAACAACCTCACCACCGCTGAGTAAAGCAACTTCAACCGCTACTTCTGTCTTGCCGGTAGCAGTAGGGCCTAGAACAACAAGCAAAGGAGCTGGTTCTCTCACCATATATGTCCCTCACTTCCTACAACCCAAACACCATATTGGATGGGAGAATGCTTACCACCAACCACAAAATCAACACCTAATCTATCAAATTCCTGACTGGTTCTGGTTTCTTTCATAACAACCCGGCGCCGTGCTACCTGTAAAGCCAATTCAATATTCACCCTTTCCAGCGGGCTGTGGTCAGCCAAGGGCCTTAGGCGGTCAACAGGACAGCGAGCACCCAATTTAGCCTTGCGGAACATGGGATCAAAATAAACCACATCGAACGAATTAGGCGCCAAATGGGTCAGGTATTGGCCGTGTTCAGCATTCAATACTCTGACCCTGCGCATAGCCTCAACAACTTTCTTTTTTCCCTGTTGCTCATAGCTTTTAAGGCCCATTTCAACCAATGTGGAAATAATGGGGGAGGATTCTATCCCCACCACCTTTCCAGCTATTCCACTTACATAACTAGCCACTATAGCGTCAGTTGCAAGCCCTAGCGTACAATCCACGATGGAATAACCTGGATAAAGGTCCATTGCTTTAATCATTTGGTCAGTTTTCCCAGCTCTTATTTCTTTTATACGCATTGCACTTTTATCCGGATGAAAGAAAAACTCCCCATGGGGACAGTGGTAAGAGGTTTTTATCTTTGACACTACAACAATCCCTGCAACCATATACCGGGAATACATTTGCTCCAAAGATTGTTTGTCCCTGTCTACAAATGGCAGTTTTAATTTTCTAGCCACTTGCGTAGCTTGACCTTGGACCCTGACATCAGGTCTGTATGAAGTTGTAACCAAACAAGACAAAGGCGAAACCGCACAGCGGTTCCCCATAACATATTACCCCTCCCAGGACTAATTTGTGCGCTTAAACATTTGAGTTAGTTCTTGTTGTGTTAATTTAACCAAGGTTGGTCTGCCGTGTGGACAAGTGTACGGTTCATTAGTGCATGAAAGTTGCTGCACCAGTGCATCCATGGCACTTAAGGACAGTACTTCACCTGACTTAATTGCAGTTCGGCATGCTAACCTAATTGTAAAAGCCAGATAAAAATCCTTATCTTTTTTTAGATCTGAAATTTCCTCTAAAAGGTCTGTAAGATCATGCTCCCCTTTAAATGTGGAAAGGTGAGCAGGCACACCTCGCAACACATATGTATCAGCACCAAACTCTTCCACTTCAAAGCCCAAGTTTCTGATGTCCCACAAGTTTTCCTGTAAGAGAACCCGTGATTTATAATCTAACTCCAAGGAAACCGGGGTCAAAAGCATTTGGGTTTCCTTTTGTTCACTGTCCATCATGGCCAATAAGTTTTCGAAAATAATTCTTTCGTGTGCCGCGTGTTGGTCCAGTATATATAGCCCGTCAGGATCGGCAGCAATTATATAAGTAGGTGCTAGTTGCCCAATTACGTGCAAAAAAGGAAAACCTGTTTGGGGCTCACTGTTTTGGACTTTTGCATTACCAATTCTTGCATTAATGTCATAAGGACTTGCTGATGCCTCTCTTGTATTAGTTTTACTATTATCATTAATTGAATCTCTAAATACATCACTCTGCAGTTTTTTAGCTGGCGTCTTAACATTGAATTCGGATAAAATATTCTCATTCTGCTGTTTATTCTTTGATTCAAAGTGCTTTTGTACAGGCAAAACGCCGTCCATATATTTTTCAGTCCATACTGTCCCGGACTTTGATTCATTCCATTGCTCGTGTTGCCTTTTTGCTGCCCCACGCTGCTCATAGGTAGGAATCAAGATTTCTTTTTTTAATTGATTTCGAATTACTTCTTTAATAAAAGAAATTACTTCTGTTTCCCTGTCAAATCTCACTTCCATCTTCGCCGGGTGAATATTTGCATCCACCTGCCCCTGGCCCAAGGAAAGCTTCAAAACCGCCATGGGATGTCGCCCGGTAAGAACCAATCCACCATATGCTTCATCTATGGCTTGATTTATCAATTGATTTCTTACATAACGCCCATTTACAGCAACTGAAATGTACTGCCGCGTTGCGCGGTTTATAGAGGGTTTGCTAATCATACCGGCCAAAGTAATACTGCCTTTAGTGGCATTCACCTCTACCATTTCCCGGGCTGTCTTTACACCGTAAATGGCAGAGATACTATCAATTAGCCGGCCTGAGCCGGGTGTATGAAAGACCGTTTTGTCGTTATGTTTAAATAAAAAACGGATTTCAGGGCGAAGAAGGGCAATATTCTGCACCATGCCGGTGACCAATCCGGCTTCTGTCCCCTTGGATTTCAAGTGTTTACGCCTTGCAGGTGTATTATAAAATAAGTCACTTACCTTTACAGACGTTCCTGAAGAACATCCAACTGCCTGTAATGAAATGACTTCGCTACCTTTTACTTCTATTCTTTGACCTACCTTTTCACTTGGTGGCTTTGTTTTTAATACCACCCTAGATACAGCAGCAATACTGGATAGAGCTTCACCCCTAAAACCAAGCGTGGATAAACTGTACAGATCATTTACACTTGTTATTTTACTGGTAGCATGACGGTAAAAAGCCAGGCTTACTTCTTCCTGGCTTATACCATGACCGTTATCATATACAGTTATACCGGAATTACCGCCCTCGATTATCTCTATGGTAATCTGGTCTGCTCCGGCGTCCAAGGAATTTTCAACCAGTTCCTTGACCACTGACACCGGTCTTTCGACCACTTCCCCGGCAGCAATTTGGCCTGCTGTTAACTCGTCTAAAAGAATTATTTTATTCATTGGCGGCTCATTCCTATCCTTCAGTACTCCACTCGTGATTTTTGTCTCGCTC
The DNA here is from genome assembly GCA_009711705.1 of Bacillota bacterium. Classification (GTDB taxonomy): domain Bacteria; phylum Bacillota; class Desulfotomaculia; order Desulfotomaculales; family VENG01; genus VENG01. The sequence continues at coordinate 108,300 of VENG01000001.1, read as the reverse complement.
GTAATTTAGGCAAGTGTCCAGAGATTTATCCTGCATGTATACATAATCATATTGCTCTTTCTTCTTAGCTTGGTGGTACGCATCATATGCTTCTTGCTGGCACGCCTCGCACGCGGAAAAAGGAACAGTAACGGCAAAAATACGCACAGGAGCCCGGTAACCCCGCTCACCCCTGGACTCAACAAGGAGGTAACCAGTGCAATTTGAACATTTCTTGACTTTCTCTATTTGTTCTTCTTCTATATAATCCGTATCGTAGTAAATAAACTTTTTGCGCTGGTAAAAATTACCTTTACCAAAAATATTATCAATATCCGCACTATTTCGTTTTTCCCACACGTCACGCAAATAATCAACCGTTCTGTGTACTTTAGAGGCCCTTTCCGCATTTTCGGTAAACCTGCCCGGCCAGTAATCAGGCTCTAAAACATAGGAATAATCCAAGCGTGCTAAAGCTAGAATAATAGCCAAGTTTAGATAAGGAAGAGCGGTTTCAATGGCATAGCCACCTTCCAACACCGCCATATCAGGATTAAGCTTACGTGTAAAATCCGCATATCCTCTGGCTGTAAAACGCATACTGCCTAAGGGATCAGAATAATGATTATCTTGACCCGCGGAGTTGATAATAAAATCAGGATTAAAATCCTTAATAACCGGAACAATAAGATTATCTACTATATACTCTAAAGTCTCATCTCCAATACCGGGAGGCATGGGTACGTTAAGAGTGGTACCGTAAGCTTGCGGTCCACCTAGCTCATGAGAAAAACCGGTTCCAGGGAATATCGTTCTACCATCCTGATGGAAAGAAATAAATAAAACATCAGGATCATGATAGAAAATATCTTGGGTACCGTCGCCATGGTGAACATCCGAATCAATAATGGCAATCCTTTTTAGCCCATGTCTTCTTCGCAAGTAATCAACTAAGACGGCTTCGTTATTAATATTACAAAACCCACGATTCCCATGTACGGTCCGCATGGCATGATGACCCGGCGGACGAACCATGGCGAAGCCATTTTTTATTTCACCGGAGACTACTGCGTCACCCAGCTGCAAAGCTGACCCGGCAGCGATCAGATGAGCCTCTGTAACCTGGCTTTGCACCCTGGGCACACAAAAATGTACTCTGGCTATATCGTGCAAAGAAGCCAGTCGCGGAGCGTACTCTCTTATCTGAGGGAGATCCATAACCCCTTCTTCGAAAATTTGGTCCCGGGTATATAAAAGCCTCTCTTCCCGCTCCGGGTGGGTAGGTGAAATGGCCCAGTCGAAAGCCGGGAAAAATATTAAACCGGTCTTTTTTTCCATTACTTTATTTCCCCCCCTGCCCCGATATGACCAAGAATTCCTCTGGGCGTTTGCACGTGAATATCATAAATCTTACCTGTGGTCACCCAATTCCTGACCATGTTAAAAACTTCACGGCGAATTATTTCTACATCTTCGATGCGTTGATTTAAGCCATATTTATCAGCACGCTTACCTAACCATTTAGAGGCCAAATCCAAGGCTTGTTGTTCAGTGAAATTTGCATCATCCAGTGCCTCCTGAAATCCCTCTTCTTCAATAGAATAATAACCTTGTTCAGTATCAACCCTTAAAGTAACCTCCAAAGTAGGTAAGGCTACAGCCGCTCCAATAGCATTAGCTACGGGAGCATAAGGAGGGATCACCGGGTATGCACCCAGCGTGGCTGCAATTTGAGATATAAAACCCGCTGCCCCACCGCCGACACCGACAACTGTACTTGGTCTTTCTTTTCGTTTTTCGAGCACTTCCCACACCCTGTAAGCCGGCTCTTGTTCCCATTGGGTAAACATGAGCTGTATTTCTGCTGATATAGTATCTATGACTAAGTTACAAACTTTATTAGCCGCCTCACCGGGACTCATACCCAGAGGCGCACCTAAACTATCCATGGCTTCACGTGCCCTGTCCTCATCGCCAAGCCTGGTTAAACCCAATACCCTCAAAGCATCAGTCGGTGTTGGCATCGGCCCACCCTGGCAATAAGGAGGACCCAATCTTTCAGAATAAATAATTATCTCTTTACCGACCCTTTCCACAATGCTGTCTCCACCTACCGGTACGGATTTAACCGCTAACGCGCGTACATGGGTGAGATAATCATCAATGGCTGCCCCCTTAGATGCCAGCAAAGGAGATCCACTTAAAATTAATGCTAAATCAGTGGTGGTACCGCCGATATCAACCACCACCGAAGTTTCACCTGGTGGTGTAAGTGCTTGAACACCCAATGTACTTGCCGCCGGACCGCTAAATATGGTTTCTATGGGCACCCGTGTCGAACACGGTAAAGGTAATGTACCTCCATCAGCTTTAAGTATAAATACCGGGGCATCAATTCCGCGCTTGGAAAGAGCTGTGATTACCGAGTCGACAAAATACTCATACTTTTCCCTGGTGGCACACGTTAACATAGTCGATACTACCCGGCGCGGGAAATTAAGCTGGCCTGCAACCTGATGCCCCATTTCAACCTGACAGTCCGGGTAATTCCAGCGCAGTCTGGCAGCAACTTCCTTTTCGTGACGGTTGTTCCTGGAAGAAAATTTTCCTACCACAGCTACATTTTTATACCCGTCATCTGCTAAGTCCATGATTGCATTTTCCATCTCTTGGCGCCTTAAGGGAATAATCTCCCGCCCCCGGTAATCCATGGCTCCGGGAATAATATAGGTGCCAGTATTAAACTGGTAATGTTGATGACTCAAACCGGGCCCGGGAATTAGTATCAGTCCCACTGGATCATATTTTTTTTCAACGATCAGATTTGTAATCATGGTGGTGCTTAAAACAACACGTTCCACCAGATCGCCAGAAACACCTTTCATTGCTTTATCCAGTGCTTCTAATAAAGAGGACAGTAGATCCTCTTTAGTCTGCACTTTAGCACTGGCACGAACACACCCTCTGTCCAGTAATACAGCATCGGTGAATGTTCCACCCACATCAATACCTATGAACAACAAATCCACCCCCAGCCCCAATCACAGCAAATAAGCGAATGACCTTAGAAAATAGAACCTTAAGAAACATATGTCCTTTACTTTATGAACTCATTTTTCTAACTCTATCAGTATTTCCTGCCACTTAGCAATGGTATTTAGTGCTTCCAAAGGCGTCATTTGCATGACATTAACCGTTTTTAACTTTTGCAATACATGTAGATACCGGTTAAATTCCTTTTCCCTGGAAACTTTGTCCTCTTGCTCTTCTGATGTTACTGCAATCTCTTGCTTATTTTTTTGATTCTCCTCTAATGCCGTCAAAACCTCCCGAGCTCTTTGTAATATTTCGTCGGGAAGTCCGGCCAGCTTTGCAACTTGAATACCATAACTACGGTCAGCCTTACCTGGTTCAAGCTTGCGCAAAAAAACTATCTCTTCTCCTTGATCTTTTACTGTTACCGTATAATTTTCAACACAGGCCAAACTGTCTAAATCGGTTAACTCATGATAATGAGTAGAAAATAAAGTCCTGGCCTTTATTTGTTCATGGATAAACTCGACCATGGCACGGGCCAAGCTAATACCGTCATAAGTACTGGTACCCCGGCCCACCTCATCCATAATAATTAAACTATGTTCAGTACCATACTCCATTATGTTTCGACATTCACTCATTTCTACCATGAAAGTGCTTCTGCCCCCGGCAAGATCGTCAGCGGCACCTACACGGGTAAAAATACGATCGGTAATTCCAATTGTAGCATCTTGGGCAGGGATGAAGCTGCCGACTTGAGCCATAAGAACTATTAAGGCAACCTGCCGCATATATGTACTCTTACCTGCCATATTAGGCCCGGTAATAATCGAAATAAAACTCTGTTCACGAATATTAGTATCATTGGGGACAAATTCCCCGGCATCAAGCATAGATTCAACTACAGGATGCCGCCCCTCAGTAATGTCTAATTGTTTGAAATCAGTTAAAGCCGGGCGTACGTAATTATTTCTAATGGCGGCTTCAGCCAGGGATAAAAGCGCATCAACATTGGCCACAGATTCCGCGGTACACCGCAGCTTATTTATATAATTCGCCACTTGATCCCGCACTTCACAAAAAAGCCGGTATTCCAATTGAACCAGGCGATCTTCTGCGCCTAAAATAAGTTCCTCATATTCTTTTAGCTCAGTGGTAACAAACCTTTCGGCATTAACCAGGGTTTGCTTTCGCATGTAGTCATCCGGCACTTGATCAAGATTGGCCCGTGTAACTTCTATGTAATATCCAAAGACTTTGTTAAACTTAACTTTCAAAGATTTAATTCCTGTTCTTTTTCTTTCCTTTACCTCTAATTCGGTCAACCATGTTTTACCATCCGAACTGGCTCTGCGCAGGTGATCAACTTGATCACTAAAACCGGGCTTAATAATCCCTGCTTCCCTCACCGATACAGGAGGCTCATCTTTAATCGACTTCTCCAGCAATTCAAGTATTTCATCCAAACTGTTAATAGAGTGGGCTATGGACTCTAATAGTTCCGTACCTGAACTTACTAAAACATTTTTCAATTCGGGAAGAATTTGTAATGAATGTTTCAAAGATAACAAGTCCCGGGCATTAGCAGTACCACCCGCTACTTTGCTGCCCAATCTCTCCAAGTCAAAAATAGGATCAAGCAAATTATAGACCGAATCACGCAAAAAAACATCCTCTGTTAACCTTTGCACTGCATTGTGCCGCCGTGTGATTTCTTGCATGTCCATAAGTGGCTGCTCTAGCCAATTACGCAACATCCGGCCGCCCATAGCAGTACGGGTAAAGTCTAAAACAGATAACAAGGTACCCCGCCTGCCACCATCCGCTAAAGAAACGGTTAACTCCAAATTGCGTCGGGTAGCGCTGTCAAGCACCATAAACTCTCCTGTGGAGTACACCCCCACCATTCCCAACTGGTCAAGCTTTTGATGCTGCGTTTTATATAAATATACTAAGAGTCCTCCGGTAGCACACACTGCTGCCGGGTAATTTTCTAACCCAGTGCTTTTCCAATTAAACCCGTATTGTTGCTCTAAAAGCTTTTTTGCCCGTACAAATTCAGTTTGGTGAGCATCTAAATTTGATAGCATAAATTTAGCATCACCAAGATCCTTCACAATCTCATCGTTGGCCGCTAATACCTCTGCCGGTTGGATTCTAATTAGTTCATCGCATAGTAATTCCCTACCCCTTATTCCAGAAAACTGAGTAGCCATAAAATGTCCTGTTGTGATATCAGCGTATGCAAGCCCAAAGCACCTGCTGTACTCCACTACGCACGCCAAATAATTGTGTGACTTGTCGTCTAGGATGTTTCCTTCTAAAACTGTCCCCGGCGTTATAACTCTGGTTACTTCACGACGCACTATACCACGAGATTCACCGGGCTCCTCTACCTGTTCACAAACGGCTATTTTATAGTTCCTCTCTATTAGACGGGCGATATACGTTTCGGCAGCGTGATATGGGACCCCGCACATAGGTATTTTCTGCCCCTTCCCCCCATCTCTGGCCGTAAGAGTTATCTCCAGTGCACGGGAAGCTAGTTGAGCATCTTGAAAAAACATTTCATAAAAATCGCCCAAACGAAAAAAAAGAATACTGTCCTGATACTTTTCCTTTATTTGTATGTACTGTTGAATCATTGGAGTATACTGCAAGAAAATCACCCATCAACATTATAACATAAAGGTAATTATTACAAAAGATAACCCCGGCTTAGCCGGGGTTTGTGATCGTGCTTAACAGCCACTGTTACAGGACGAACAACATGAATCATCGCAAGACTGCTGCTCACCGGAAATAGACTGGGAAATGATATTATTGATTTCTTCTAACAGTTTCTCAAACTTTTGCTGTTTGTTGATATACTCAGCGATTAATGGATTGTCGGACATCTTCTGTTCTAATTCTTTGATATTATTTTTTTGACTGTCATTTAATTCTTGCCCCTGCTGCTGAATACGAAAATATTCTTGTTGTTTTTCCTGAAACTCATCAACTATGGCTTTGGCTTCCGGATTCTGCATCACTGCCAGCTGAGAATTCTTCATCTCGTTAAGCTCTTCGCTGACGGCTAGCTGATCTCCAAGCTCCTTAGCCTTTTCTAAAACTGAAATCATCTTATCCCTCCATATTGTATATAGCACTACTGCATGAGAATTTTATTCTCATGCCAGCCCCTTTAATGGTCTTTCGACAGAAAGACAAGTTCTCCTCCCAGATGAGTGAGGCCAAAATCGGTTATTTTCACTGAAACAAGCTTCCCTGTCAAATCCTCGTCACTGTCAAACATTACAAGTTTATTGCTCCTGGTACGACCACTAAGTCTGTCATCTCTTGTTTTACTCTTTCCCTCCACCAACACTTCAAGTACCTTTCCCACTTCTCTTTCATTGCTTTCTAAGGTAAACTCATTTTGCATTGCTATCAAATCTTGAATACGTTTACTTTTTATCTCATCGGGGACTTGCTGGGACATTTTGGCTGCGGGCGTACCACTCCGCTTATTGTAGACGAAAACAAAACCTCCGTCAAACTTTACCTGCCGGACAAGATCCATGGTACCCCAAAAGTCCTTTTCGTTTTCACCGGGAAAACCAATAATTATATCCGTAGTTAAAGAAACCCCGGGTATAGAACCTTTAATCTTGTGAACCAAACGTAAATAATCCTCCCTGTCATAACCCCTATTCATGTGCTTAAGAATTGTTGAACTCCCTGACTGCACCGGAAGATGTATATGTTCACACACTTTCTTGGATCCTGAAAGGGTGCTGATAAGTTTATCACTAAAGTCCCTGGGATGAGAGGTCATGAACCTTATCCTTTCCAGGCCTTCTATGTTTTCTAACATCACCAATAGATCCGAAAAGTCAACATCACTGTCCAAGTCTTTCCCATAAGAATTTACATTTTGACCTAAAAGAGTTACTTCCTTAACACCCTGCCCTACCATGTTTTTAATTTCATTCACTATATCGTGCTGGTTACGGCTGCGCTCACGTCCACGCACGTAGGGGACGATACAGTACGTACAAAAATTGTTGCACCCATACATTATACAAACCCATGCTCTTGGTCCAGAAATTCTTCTATCAGGTATATCTTCCATCTCTTCCGGTGCCGAAGACCAGACTTCAATTACCTGACGTCGTTTCTCACTGGCCTGGGCAATAAATTCAGGTAACTTATTAACATTATGGGTACCGAACACAATGTCCACATATCGGAATCTTTCCTTTATTCTCTTACCCATTCCCTCTTGCTGGCTCATACAGCCGCCCATTGCTATAATCAAATTTGGATTTGATTCCTTAATTTTGCGCAGGCGTCCCAATAAACCGAATACCTTATTTTCAGCCGTTTCACGAATACAACATGTATTTACGACTATGATATCTGCATTTAATTTATCTTCAACGGGACTATACCCCATTTTCTCTAACATGGCGGCTATAACTTCCGAATCATGTTCATTCATTTGACAACCGAAGGTAATAGTGAGATACCCTTTTTTCTTATTTTCCCTACTCATATATTTTCGCTCCATTCAAAAATGTCCTAAAATAATTCCTTCCTATTATAACGCATAAAAATTACGCTAACAAATCAAAAAGACACTCGGTTTTTCCTGGTAAAACAGAGTGTCCTAATCAAATGTCTTTTAACTTCCGGTTCTACCTCTCTTTAGTACGCAATATTGCTCGAAATATACAGCCATGTACGGGACAAATGCATGTCACGGCTCTCTCTGTTTTGACAGCGGACAACTCATGACTACATCCATCTCTAGGACATAGGGTTACCTCACCATCAAGAACTTGTCTCAAAATATCAAAATTTTTCTCGTTCTCTTTCATTTTACTAATACATTCCTTATGCCCTCGATAACAACTTGCGTTTTTAAATATACTTTTATTTTCTTCGGTGTTAATGCTAATGTTTATTATTGACGGATCCCTATCATGACAAACAGCAGCCCCAGGCACTATGCACCCTATCTCAATTTTGCCTCTACTTTCTATAAGTTTTTTCCAACACTCTTTACAGTATGTTTCATTGTCGATTTCTTTAATAGCAGGTTCGTACTCATAGTGGCCACATTGACATTTTATTTTTTTTGGCATCAAAACAAACCACCCACTTCTTTAATTTTTTTCACATTATTTACGATCTTTCCTAATCTGTCAAATTGACAACTAGCACGTTAGGTTTTAAAGATGATCTTGGCAAATATGAGCAAAAATGTGACAGAGCCTAAACAATTTGGTAAAATATACACAGCTTAGTCCTTACATAAAGGAGATAGTCAGTAAAATGGAAATCATTACAGACATTCGAAAACGAGACACTAGAGAATTTAAAGATTCATATATAATACTTGGGGATGCGAAAAAGGTCTTAAAAGAAATCCCCGATAATACAATACAATGCACTGTTTGCTCTCCCCCATATTGGGGACTTAGAGATTATGGCATATCAAAAGATAACCAAATTGGAGCTGAGGACAAGCTTGAAGACTATATAAATAACCTTACAGAAATATTTCGAGAGGTTAGACGGATCACTAAAAATGATGGTCTTCTCTGGCTTAATATTGGTGATTCTTATACTAGCGGGAACAGAAAATATCGTGCTCCTGATAAGAAAACGGATTTAAGAGCAAGTGTTAGAGCTATGACATATCGTCCAGGTACACCTGAAGGACTTAAACCTAAAGACTTAATTGGTGTACCATGGCGTGTAGCTTTTTCTTTGCAAAATGATGGCTGGTACCTTAGATCAGATATAATATGGAATAAGCCAAACTGCATGCCTGAAAGCGTAAAGGACAGGCCAACAAAGTGCCATGAATATATTTTTCTATTTAGCAAATCTCCAAGATACTATTACGATTATCAATCAATTAAAGAAAAAAGTGATTCGGGAAATTTGCGAAACCGGCGCACAATCTGGAATGTAAATACACACGGTTTTAAAGAAGCTCATTTTGCGACTTTTCCACCGGAACTCATTGTTCCATGTATTAAAAGTGGAAGCCGAATAAACGATATTGTTTTAGACCCTTTCTTTGGGTCCGGGACAGTTGGAGTCGTTTGTAAAGAATTAAATAGAAGGTTTGTCGGCGTTGAAATTCACCCTGACTATATCGATATGGCCACAAAGCGCATAGCGGAATACGAAAAGGAAGAGGGAAATAAGTGTAATGAGATTTGAAACTCCAATCCCAGACACCCAAATTAGTTTTTACCAGCGTTTGGAAGCACTAAAAGAAAGCATGTTACAAGAGGCTCTTTTTGAGACGGTAAAGAAAGTTGAAATCAATAAAATAGACGACCAACTTAAACAATATGTTACAAACGGAGACTTGCAATTATTGGCTGAGCACGGAATAAGAGGAGAAGTAATGTTTGCCGTCCCTTATGTTTTGGAGCAAAATCCTTATTTAATAGGTTATTACAGACTACTCTTAGGGTTTTCTCAAAAGGCGTTTTATACAAGTGGCAGAGGATTGGGTTTTGGGATCTTTAAGAGTATGGAATTTAAAGGTACTTTATCACCTACACAAAAATCAGTTTTATCCGAAGGTTGTAAAGCACTCAACACCAGTGCCGCATTATTATTAAGATCTCTGAAGAGGCCTTCCATTTCTAGTAGCCTCATAAGAGATTTAACGCTACTAACATTAGGACCGCAATTAAGAGGTGGCCATAATGTCAGTCTTGGAACAGCAGCAACTCGGCTGGTGTTTGAAATGATTCGGGATATTGTAAGTTCAGCTATAATATCTTCCTCTGATGCACAGATTTCTTTAAAAAATGCCGCCGGCCGAGAAACACTTATTGAATTTTCTTCTGACCCTGATATTGTTATAAGAGAAAAATTGAAATCGGGAAACTTTAGAAATTGGATAGCTATAGAAATAAAAGGGGGTACCGATGTATCCAACGCGCATAACCGGCTTGGAGAAGCGGAAAAAAGCCACCAAAAAGCTAAACAAAAGGGATTTACTGAGTGCTGGACTTTACTCGGTGCGAAAGTTGACCTTGAAATAGCCTGTAATGAATCACCAACTACCGATAGATTTTTCCTCCTTAACAAGTTAGCTGTTAAGGATAGCTCCGATTATCTAGATTTTAGGGAAAATGTTATAGCTTTAACGGGAATAAATGACTAATTACTCCTCTATTCTTACGAAATGTATCACTTAACCCTTTTTGTAACCCTCATACTGCAATAATTGTTTCGTTTTAACAAAAAGGAACTACTCTTTTGGCAAATTGTAATATAGTCATGCTTCTAATATTAGTGATGTAATACATTACAAAATTACCAAGGCTGTGCTCCCGAAGGATTTATTAGGGTAAAAAAAACTAGCATCGCGTGCGGAAAAAAACACCGAGTCGTTGTTTTGGGCAGCCTTTTCAGCAGGTTTATTTAACTCTCGGTGATGACCGGGAGAAAAAGACATCACCGCATGTTGAACGATATGTTTATTGTTAATCTTAAGGAGTTAACAAGAATAATATGGAACATTCTCACAGCTACCAGGAGAAATGGCCAAATTTAGATATTCATTTCTTGGTCTTAGAAACAAATGACTTTATTGTATTTATCGACTCCGACATTGATGTTGATTGGCAAACATCAGATGAATATGATAAGTCTCAGCATGATGATTTAGAAAAACATAATGCTATTTTAAATCGTGCAGCCAGCATTGAGTGTATACCGAACAACCATCAGAAGCGAGAAATCCGCTTAAACTTTAAGCGGATGGTGGGTGAAGGTGTGGCACGTTCCTTAAAACATGATTATCAAAATGCTGAGAAAATTTTAGATAAAGCAGAAGGGTATATACGCAGTCGTAATATAGAAATTGCTCGTTTCTGGCAACTTACAACGAGTTGTATATGTGCGATTACATGTGTGATCCTTGCTTTAACATTATGGTGCTTTCGAGATAGCTTTATTCCTCTTTTGGGCTCTATAGGTTTTTTCTTAATAATTGGTGCCCTAGCAGGATCAATTGGTGCAACACTATCAATTATTCTCCGCATGGGTTACAGTGACATAACGAGTGAAGCAGAGAAAAAAATACATATTCTTGAATCAATCTCCAAGAGTATAGGGGGCGCCGTGTGTGGATTACTAATTTCCATTTTAATTCAAATAGGTATTTTAATGCCGGTTTTTGCATCAACTGGCATGACAAAGATGACAGTTATAGCAGGTGGATTGATCGCAGGTGCGAGTGAACGATGGGCTCCATCATTGATCTCCAAATTTGAGTAATTAAGCTTAGAATTCTGAGAAAGGGAGATTTTATTATGAAAAGACACGCCCTTATATTATCAAACCCGGGAGAATCTGGAGCGGAAAACTATTGTGAAGGAGTTAATGTTGACGTCAATAATTATACTTCATTTTTAAAGTCAGCCCTTGGGGGCACCTGGTATAATAATGAAATCACGCATCTAAACCGTCCGTCAAAATTAGATACGAATAACGCCATAAAAGATATTTCATCTTGCGATTATTCATTGATAATATTTTGCGGACATGGCTTTTATTCTGCAAGCCGGGAATCAACAATATTACAACTAAGAAAAAATGAAGAAATAGATTTCCTTGATTTAAAAAATGAGGCGAAGAAGCGAACAATCATTCTGGACTGTTGTCGAAAAGTTGAAAAAGATATTATTACCGAAGAAAGAATGATTGCTAAATTTTCTGAAGCTAAAGCTGAATTAAATCCTTTAGAATGCAGGAAGTTCTTTGAAAAGCAGCTCGAAAAATGCCATAATGGAATCGTTGTAGGATATGCTTGCTCAAAAAATGAAACGGCTGGCGATAGCCAGTCAAAAGGTGGGTACTATTCTTATTCTCTTTTAAAATCCGCAACAGAATGGTGCGAGACAAATAATATAGATCTAACGCGAAAATGGAGCAAACTTAATATTGCAGAAGCCCACAATGCATCTATTAAAAATGTATCTCGCTTGAGTGGAGGCACTCAAACCCCAGAAATTGATAAACCTAGATCTGGCCCCTATTTCCCTTTTGCTATAATGGCTTAGAAAGTGCATAAAGTAAGGTTATAATTATGCTTTCACTTTTTCTGGAGAAAATAATACTATTGCCTCTTAGAATGCCTATAGGGGCATCAATTTTGGGGTCTACTTTCTTATTTCGGCACATACCGATAAGTGACTTCTATCCTGTTATGCCCTAAATCCTTTGACAACTTCAACCTTGCCAAATTATCAACTGATTTTTCACGCGGGTTCCTACATATCGCCTGGGCTTTTTGTTTAGTAATCGAAAACTCTTTTACAAGGCTTCGCCAATCCTTCTCGTCAATCAGATCATTAATCATTTGAATGTACTCTCTATGGCGTTGAACCGCAAATGTTTTACGCATCCCATGAAGTCCACGCCCTTCAATACCTACTTCATGCGATGCTTTTTTTATGCGCTTGTATATCGTAGCCTGGTTTAAACCAGCAAAAACCGGTCCAGCCGGGTTCCCTTCTACCAATCTCTCCATTAAACCTTGATAACGTCTGTCGTACTCAACCGTACGCCACTTGCCACCCTTTTCACAAAGAGTAACTGTACATTTAGCTAGATCAATTCTGTTTGCGATAATGGCCTTTTCAAAATCCCTGGATGCCTTTGTCTTATTGACTATGACACCATTGACAACAACTTTACCACCGGTTCTTACAATCCGGCCAAAGATAGATTCAGCCCGACAACCGGTGGCACGAATAAAATCCAAAGCATCACCAGCACGTTCATCCAACCCGGCTACTTTTTTAATCAACTGATTTGCTTCCTGGGCAGTATAAGCCGGCCCCCGTTGAACCGTTATATCCTCCCGTTTTCTTCTGGGCTTCTCAAATTCATCTATTTTCCACCTCACCTTCCCAAACCTTTCATTGGTCATATTTTCTAGCTTCTGCAACGCCGAACAATATTGATGAACCGTTTCCGCCCGGTGAGTCAAAGCAATGCGCTCTAAAAAGTTTTTAATTTCCTCTGGCTTAACACTACAAATCTGAAATTTTTTACTACCACGCCTTTCAGCTAAATCCTCCGCCCACCTCATGCAAGCAGCCCGGTAATCGTCATATGTTTTTGCTGAAGTTATTGACCCTGCCATATTCCCCTGATTTTTTATTTTCTCTTTTGATTGACCAAACTTTCGACTCATAGAAAACAGTTGGTCCACCTGCCGGAAAATAGTTTTCACCTTAGCCAAGACCACCACTTCCCCCCACCTGCTATATTATTAAAGTTCTTCGATACGATAAGCCAAAGAAGACAAGTGGAATTCACTCTTGTCAGGATAAAGGTTTCTTAGGTACTTATAAACAGCATTAATATTCCAATCAACTGCCCTGTAATCGTTAAAGGTTGTCATGTACCTTTCATCCAATAACAGAGCTTCTTTTTCCTGGTTACTTAGTGTAGCTACATTTACAGGCTTGGGGAGTTTTTTGGTGCATACTTCAAATTTGTATTTATCCTTAGATTTATTATCAATCCTTTGATACTTTCCAGCAGAATAAATGTCCATATAATCATTCTTTAATATAGCAACTAATTTTTCATTTGCCAGTTCTACTGCCTTGTCCCAAGAACAAGCACCAACATAAACTGTTATATGTACAGAGATATCTAGAGCAACATCCATTAATTGTATTATCCGGTGTTTATTTGAACTTCTCATTAATTTACCTCCTTCTAGTTCATGACGTGATGCGTCTTATCTTAAACAATCTATCCCTCCCTCCGGTCGGTGACAGAACCCGGCTACCGCCTAGTTCTGCTGTGGCCTTCCGGCCACTTAACTTTGCATTGCCTTGTTACCGAAAGAAAGACAATAGCAAAGCTGGTCTCAGTCATTAACCCCTGAGCTGGGCATAGCAAAACAGAGGTAAACCGTACGACCTTCCAGGTCGTTTATTTATGCCTCCCGTCATAAATAAACGACCCACGGTCGTACCTCCGGCCACCCCAACACCTTCCCTACCGGTCAGGTGATTCATATGTACCGCTAACTCGTCTACCGTCTCGTCACCGGCTTGTCCACACATTCGCAGCTGCGTGGCCTCCGAATGTGTTACAGCCCCACCACTAAGCCCATGCGCCTTTGCGCTCACGACCGGGCACCCTAGCCGCCCTACCAGGTCGCCTTTTATTCCTGGTCATCGGCGTTAAAGCTCCGCACTGAGAAACAGTCGGAAAAAGAATCTTCTTTGGGGAAAGAAGATAAGGCTATTTTGCAGTTTTAACTGCAGTTGGGTTCTACAAAACCCATTTCTATTCAACCTGATACCACCAGGTGAAATTTAATAAACCATAGTACTTTGTACAGCACTTAAAAACACAGTGTTAATGATTTTTGATACTACCCCTATCGGGGTGGCCCGGCTTACGCCAGGCCAATACAAAAGTAATGTTTCTAGCCATTACCCTTCCACGTTCTCTACAGGACGCCAGACATGTTTTTATCATGTTCCTGAACCCAACTAAGGGCATCTTTGCCGGTATAGGCATAAGCGTCAGCGTCACTATCAATATCAATATCTTTTCGATTCTTATGAAAGATCGAAATAATACTTGTACTTAAATCCATCCAGTAATTACTATCGGGATGAAAATAAAAACCGATTCCGCCAGCCTCGTACCAACCGGCAGCTTTAATTATTTCTTTCGCCGCTTTCATCCGAAGAGATCTTTGCTCCGAAGTCTCACGAATTAAGTCTTCGTGAGTTAGCTTCTTACCCATACGATCTACTCCTTACTTCTGACCGAATTTAGATTACGGTGCTTGAATATCTTTCAATGCTTTCACCACAGTTAATTACCAGCCACTGGGCTTGCTTATTAGTTTAGTGGATGGCCGAAGCCTTCCAGAGCTAGGCTACCTTAATTTACATAAATACCCGTTTGTTGATAGCTTGATCCCGCACGCTGTAACTGCCAACCCATTTTTACCTGTATCGAAATTTTTTATTACTTTAAAACCCTTACTCTCTAAGTATTTTCGTGCTTCGGTTCCGTCTAAGTCAGCGTGCAACTTATAGGCATCATCATAAATAAAGTTCCCCTCAGAAGCGATTTGCTGTAGTTCGGTTTTAGTTAATACCATTGGGTAACCATTTATCATCTTTACACCGGCCCACCGGCCGGTACTCCCTCCTTTCGAATTGGATTTACCGGCCATTAAGGCCTCGTTATTAGATCATATAGCTATTTCTCTTGAATTTTTTTCAACTTGCTTTCACACAAAGGACACTTATCATTCGCCTCCGTCAAAGTGAATCTCTCATTACACTTTGGACATTCGTACTCACGGACTTGCTTTACACTGGTTTTCACCGTATTCCAGCATTCTAAAAGCGGACCAACAACATGCAAAATTTCTTTCTCAATTTCTTGTTCATCCCCGCAGCGCAAGGCACCCAAAAGATGCCCCATGTGCTCGGCACCAATTATTCCCCAATCCAACGGTTTACGCTGGTCGTCCGCTTCTGAATCGCCGTGTGCTTCTCGATTAAGCTTTTGCTGTGCCAAAACAGCTTGGACAAAGCTCTGTGCTTCTTGTAAAGTCATTGAAACAACCCCCGTGTCTCTCCTTTTTAAAGTAGGACTTCTCATAACCCCCAGGCCGCTTTTTGATACGCCGGCAACTTATAAATAATATTGAAGGCCAGGCATTGTAACTAATTCTTACGACCTAACAATATAACTGACATAAACACCGGGGTGGCCATATCAGCCCACCCCTTCCTCCTTTCAAGTGGTGTGGCCGATACGACCGACTTTAACCATTATTTCAAGCTAACACCCACAACTAAGCATCTAAATGTTTAGC
This sequence comes from Bacillota bacterium, assembly GCA_009711705.1. Classification (GTDB taxonomy): domain Bacteria; phylum Bacillota; class Desulfotomaculia; order Desulfotomaculales; family VENG01; genus VENG01. Next base: position 92,393 of record VENG01000001.1, on the reverse strand, counting down.
GCATGCTGTTGCCACTTTCGCTGCAAAATCAAACCCCTGAAATGTCTTCCCAAGGAAAACATGGACACATTGAAGCACTCTTAAATCTTCCCTAAAGACTAATGCATCAATGTGGATATAGTGCCCCTCACTTGTCCCTAAGACAGGATAGCACGCAAGCCAACGGTACCTTGGGAACTCTTTCTTGTCGTCAAACATGAAATTTCCCGTACAGTGAAAATACTCATCGGGATAGCATTCGTCTTTTTTTAAACGCTCAGCAAGTTCATCAACTATTTCCCGAACTGTTCTATTACCAGCAAACCTTACGTATCCAGGTTCTTCTGGTATTGACTCATATTTTGCTATTTCAATTGGCCTTTCCCTATTTTCTTCATCACAGCCTAAAATGGCGTATCTTGCATATACAGTCATATCAGAGGGACGGCCTCCGGCGCCGCCCCTTTTCCCCCTTTCGGAAATAGGTTTGCGGGCCGGTTGGCCCAACTATTTATGCAACTTTACTTTTATCGCGAACATCCTCTACCCGCCGAATTAGTTCACCGGCAGCCTTCTGGATGTCACTACCCAACTTGATAACTTTCTCGACATCTCCCTTGGCCCAGCCGGCAACATACCCAAAGCTGGAGGGAGAAGTATCTACATCAAAGTATTGGGCTACTACGTATGTCGCGCCTTCAGCGATAATTTCGGCCCGCTCGCGGTCTGCCTGGTCCTTCGGAGGATCTTTTTCTACTATTGAGTGGACAACTTCGTGAAGCAGTGTTGCTGTCAGCTCGTCTCCGGACCAGTTTTCACTCAGCACTATCTCCTTATCTATCGTGTGATAGTAACCCTTGGCGCTGCCGGTCTCTCCAAATCTGACCGGCACTGGTGCTGCCTCCATTAACTCGCTATATAACTGACGTCCATTTTGGGTATCTCCTTCCAGATCCTGGGCTAGATCCGGTAACGGTTCACCTTCCGTTTGTGAAAGGTCAAATACTGTCACGGCCTTAAAGCCCTTTAATACCCACTTTTCATCTCCAGCCTCTTCGTTTTCTACCTTCCTTGCCAGCGGGGCAAATATCCTAATACCTTTTTCGCCTTTTTTCACTTTGCGTCCCATGCTGTTCCAGGTCTTCATCCCGGCCACCCTGGTAGCTTCAGGCTTTTGTATAAAGATCAGCATTGTGTTGCTAAAGGAGTACCGGTGAAAACGGGTTTGAAACTTTAGGAACTCATGAAGTTTACCGCTGGTAATTATCTCAGATACTCCTGATTTCAAGTTCTCATATAACTCCTTGACTTTATCCTTACCCTTACCCTTTGCCATTTGTACGGCGCACCGGCCCTTAGCGGACCTGGTGCGCCAATCCCTCCTTTCAGTGGGTTGGTTATGCAGCAGGCCCTTGTATAGGCCGGTGGTCCTAATGGATAACTACAGAGGCGTTATTTCCAATAGTCCGGGTAATTTCTCAGTCTGCGCACGATCCAGAACCAACTGGTACATTCATATCTTTTTTGAAGTTCCGTATCGATGGCAAACCAGTAGTCTCTGAACCCTTTTTCTTTGGCCCATTGAGCCATAGAAAGCAGTATTTCTTCTTCGGATTTGTCCTTTTCTTCAAAGTCCTTGATCAAATTCTCTGCAAACTCTCTTACTAAATCACACTTTTTCTCAATTGTTAATCTATCTCTTTTGCTCATAATCTCTGGATACCGCAGCCTATTTGACCCGGTACCCAATCCCTCCTTTTGATTGATTGGCTAACGGGCCAAGGCCCTGTTAATTATTGATTTTTATCGCATTTTTCTATCCACATCATACCTGGTTTTCAAAATCAACATTCATTTCATCAGCTGCCCATTCTGCCTGGTATTCATGATCGAATACTTCACCGGGAACATAACAGTGAAGATAGCAATCATACACTTTCCATTTGCAGTCGGTATCGTCCCAATCTGCATAATAGCGAGTTAACCTGGCCATCTATTTTGCCTCCTCGGCCATCATTTCTTGCAATAATTCGCACTCGACCTGGTACTGTTTCCAATCTGCCTCGAACCCTTCTTTGGCTTGGTCCATCGCGTAATTCTTGGAGCAACAAAGTAAGTTGTGGCAAGCCATTTCATAATACTTTCGAAGCAATGCTCGTTTCTGGTCTTCCTTGTTTTGATAATTTGCACTAATAACGGTCAAACTCTCCGGAGCATTGAAGAAGCTGCTGTACAACCTTCTCAAGTCCTCTTTTACAGCTACTTTTTCATCCTCCAAGGCCCATAATATCTTGCCTCGGAGATGTTCATATTCCTCAACTAGCTCTTGCCGGGTAACCCCGTCATTTTCACATTCTTCCTGGCACTCCGCGAGATACTCTTCTAACGTAGTTTCCAGGCTTATATTATGCTTCCACTTTTCATTCACTAGTTTCCGTGCTTCGCTATCAATCATTTCTTTCACTTGATCATGGTACAAATCAAAGAGATACCATTCCACCATCTGTCTGAGGGTATCACCATAGTTTCTCTCCCACTTTTGGTGTGCCTCCAGCATAATCTGCCAGGCACACTTCTCAAGCTCATTTTCAAGGATAACTTTCATTTATTTTTCTCCTTTCACGCCCAATTAAAACCTAACGGCAGCTGTCATTCCATGACGTAAAGCATGGTGATCCCATCCCGATAAATTGTAGAAATAATACCCACCATATTTATCGGAATGTTCCACCCGGCCAAACTGCCAACCGTAATCTTCATGATCCTGATCCGGTATAAATAAATCAATTGCACAGCCGCAGGTCAATTCGAAAGACTTGCTACCGGAAACGACCGTATAACGACCGTTAGACTGCTCTTGCAACTTGCCTTCCGACCGGGGCTTCAGGAGATACTTAACTTTTCTCTCTAAGCGTGTAGCATCGTCCAGTCCATTACCCTCGCACATCCTTATGAGCTCTATCAATTCGGCCCGTTCAATCCCATCGAGTTTATCAATATAAGTATAAAACTTCGTTATCTGGTCCATTTGATCTATAGTTTGCGTTAACAAGTCTCTTAAACGCTGAATCTCTTTGCTTATAACCTCTTTTTCCATTTTTTCACCTTCTAAGTTTATGGTTTAGCTTACACCTCTGACTTTACGCTTACTTTCCGCAATGCTTACCAGTACGTCATCAATTCCCTTTCCATTTTTCCAAGTTGCCCGGGTGACTTTAAGGCCGTGTTTATGAAGCTCTTGTTTTAAGGACTTTTCGGCTTGAGCAACATAAACATTGGTAGCCGAATCCATGTCGTAAGCTATCACAGCTTCTTTGGCCCCTAAGTTTAGCACCTCGTCTACCACCGGTCTCCAGGCAGCAGAGCTAATGGCCGCAATTACCACTGCACTAAGATACTTGGCTGCAATGTCGGCCTTCAGCGGGCCTTCCGTTATCCAAATCCGGGTGTCTTTGGTTTTATCCGGCCTGGCTATATGGGCAGGAGTTCCGCAGGAACAGCCGCCCCGGCTGGTGTAGCCACTGAAGAGCTTATACTTGCCACCTTTTCCGGGGTCATCCATTCTACGCTGCAGAGCCTGGATGCGTTCTTTGCTATCCAGCACCGGAATGTAATAGCCGGGCTGACGGTTGAAAGTCCAGTACAAGCCTCCGTATGGCCCCTTAGCTCTATAAAACCCGGGGATACCAGAAAGGTCATGCCCCATATCTATCAGCCTACGACAGATATTCCACGGCTTTTCTTTTTCCGGAACTGATTTGTAACCGTTTTTTGTTATATCTCTTTCGCTTAAACCACGTCGAATTAGCTCATTCTTGTGGCTAGCAGACAAATATAACAGCCTTAAAAAGCTCCGGTATACCTTGTCCCGGGTTTCCACCGGTGCCGTTTGCGCAGCCGGCGCTGACTCTTTTTGTTTTATTACTGGGACATTAACTGATCTAGCGCCCAGCCAGTGCAAGTATGCATCTTTCCCGGTACTTTGCGTTACTGTCTTAAACGCACCTTCTTTTACTCTCATGCAGCTTGCCACGTATGAATTAAAGCCGCACCAATCATCCTTACCGCAGATGGGGCAGGGATGCGATGGCTTAGCTTTGATGAATTTTTCATAAGAGTGATTGTAATGTTTGTTTTGCATTCCAAGCCCCTCCTGCAGTTATTTTTTGGTAAAAAACAAAAGGAGAACGCCCCAGGGATATTCCCTGAAATACGTTCTCCTAAATTCCTGGCCAAACTAATTGTGTCTGGCACTGTTACTCTCAGGATTCCGCCTGCACAAAGACCGCGTACGCGGTACCGTTATCCATGCGGCGGTATTTTACCTGTACCTGCTTTCCTATTGATTCCAATAATTTCTTTCCGGCACCGTTCTTGGCAAGGACGGCTCCTTTTTTATCGCTTTCTACATGCTGGCACCATGCTCTTACGGTACCAGGTGTATTTGTTTCCTTAGCTTCTAATACTTTAAAATATGCTTTAACCAGGTCACCGGATTTATTACCGTTTTCATTATTTCCGGCCTGTGTTGATTCTTCGGTGTTTTCCTTTTGATTACTTTCATTGCCTGCAGTTTCAGGTCTACTGGATACAGAAATGCGACCACACCCGTTACCTGTCCAGGCCGCACAACGTTCTTCCAGGCATTCAAGAAACTCCTCTTCCCACTCTTCAAGTGTGTTGGTCTTCTCATCGTTTTTCGCAGTTACAATTTTGGCAAACTTTTTCTTTCTAAATGGACACAACTTAGCCATTTTTCCGGGACACGGGCCTTGCCCGTATCCATTCACCTCCTTGAAAAGTGTTTGGATTACGGGCGTTTAGCCCTAACTATTGTATAAAACTCTTGCACGTTTCATTGCTACTTATAAGCGTCTTTCCGTTGTGTTATATCCACTACGTGTATTTCCCTGTTGGCTTTATCAAACAGAAAAAACACACGCCAGTCACCAACACGAAGTCTGCACCTTCCCCTCATGTCTTTCAGCTTTTTAATATCCCCGCGCGGCGGCATTACCGTTATCCCGTACAATGCTTTTTTAATTCTCTTCTGGATATCGGTATCAAGCCTTTTTAACTTTTTCACAGCCCTTGGGGATAATAAAAGCTTATATCTCGAGTTCTTTCCAGACATCTTCGGCCTTTATACCCTTACCAGCTTTTATTTCAGCTTCCCCTTGAATGATGCCCTCTTTTTCTTCCGCTGTAATTTCCGCTGTCTCACATGACATCTCAAAATTAATCAAATCAATCAACTCTTTCAGATTTTCGTTATCATCGTTTTTGGCCAACAGCTCCAGTATACCAACGGCAATTTTAAGCTTTTCCGCTGGAAGGGCTTCAACTATTTCAATAGCTTTTTGGGTAGCATCCATGGCCATCACCTCAAGGCCATTATATACCCTGTCAGCCCCTCTTGTCAGCATACTCGACATTATGCAGTCTCCTTGGCTTTATCAAGGAATTTTATCTTTTCGGCCACAACTTCAGCGGCTTTCCGCCTGATTCCCTGGCTGTCGTCATAGGAGCGGATTTGCAGCCGGCCCTTAACAGATACCAGGCGACCTTTGCCCAGGTGCTTAGTACAAGTTTCCGCAAGCTTTTCCCATGCAATTATTTCAACAAAATCTGCTTCGCGCTCTCCTTCGGCATTGGCGTAATCACGTTCCACCGCCAGTGTCATTTTAGCCACTGTTTTCCCGGCCGGTGTTTTCTTTTCCTCCGGATCTCTTACCAGTCGCCCAATTAACCAGACTTCGTTCATCATTTTTGCATACTCCTTCCATATTTAGCCCACTTTGGGGTGTTTTTTACTTACAACAGCAACGCTAATAATCTCCTAAACACGGGCAACCGCCCGTATCCATTCACCTCCTTGAAAAGAGTTGGATTACGGGCTTTAAGCCCATGTTATTGACTTTAAAAAATACAAAAAACACCTAAGCATTTTGTTTTTAAACACAAAACACCTGGTGTTTATCTTCCTTGGCTCTCAAGTTTTTTTATATTCTCCCACAGGCCAGTGGCCATATTTTAATACTCTTAAAATCTCGCCGTCTCACTTATGAATCTTGTGAGCTTAGCTTTAAACTGCCTCTTTCGAGGTCACCGGATTCCTTACGAGTGGGCAAACGCCAGGCCGCCCGGCTAGCCTGTAGCGCTGCTTGGGACAATTTGTGTTCGCCGGTTACGTGTCTCCCGCAGAGGGTCCAGTCTGCACACGCTTTTCTTAAACCGGAGAGTCCCGTTCTAGTGGGACCATACAAGGCTACATACTAGCTTTTCGCTTTGATGTGCCATTTTGCCCGTCTTCCTGCGTGCGGGTCGTGTACGCCCTAAATAGCTCAGCGCTTTTTTAGGATGTTGACGTAGCTTAGCGCAGTACGTCCTGCTATTTGCGGTATTATCCTGCTCAGCGCTAAGATAATTTCCGCAAATCCTAGTCTTTCGATAATTGCAAGCTCAGCGCTTTTTGCAATATCCCGGAACTTCCATCCGAACCAAGCTGGAGTCGCTTGATTGAAAAACTTAGAGATAAACATATTGATTGTTTTGAGAAAAACTTGAATATTTAAAGTTGAAATTAAAAGCTATTGCTTTGAAGTACATATTAATTTCAATAGTTATTACTTGTCAAGATATTTTTTTGTAGCCAGGTCATAAATTTTAGCTTTATGATTATTTACTATCCTTTTTAATTCATCATCAATAAGCTTTTGGATTCCTAATTTTTCTGCAATTTCCATATCAACAAGCAATATGGTTCCGTTGTGTTTTTCATTATCTGGCATTCCCGGTGTATCTTCAAAAAAGTGTATATTGACAGCTTCTTTTTCTGCCATATTGTTTTCTACTAAAAAGATATTCTTTCTATACATTTTTAGCCTTTGCTCAATGTTTGTTGTATAGGCAAGCTTTTTATATTGTATACCTGCCTCTTCAAAAGCAAATATTCCTCCGGTATCAACCATGTACAGATGTATTTCATCTTCATCCTTGAACAATATCCGATTTTCATAAAGTAATCCCATTATGACGCATGTTTCAATTATTTTTAAACATTCGCTCTCATCCAGCCCTGTTTTTTTGATTATTTGTTTTTTCTCTGCTACCTGCATTTCATTTACTAAAGACGTTAGCCCAAGATGTATTTCATTAAGTTTCCAGGCCCGGAAAAAGCCTGCCATTGTTTCTTTATAAACATATCCCTTGACTTCAGGTTCTATTCCTTCATCCAGGTCCGGTCTTATGTTATACCTTCTCCCAATAACCTTTTCGAATTTACCGCACAGGTATAATGTTTCGTAATTCTTTTCCAACCGCATAAATAATGGGCAGCAGGTTTTTATACCTGCTTGCCCTTCCCTCCTAACTGAGATAACGTAGTGCTCATGGCATTTAAGCTGATCATAGTAAGGCTTTTACATGCCCTTGCTTTGTCGAGGGGCTATGACTTACCCATTGGATCTGATATCAAGTTATTATAATTAATGGCCTTGTTCATTAAAATAAAGTCTGTGGTGAATCTTTTGTCGTGAGGTGCATAAATTTTTGCTTCTTCAATTGTCGGAAATATATATATGTCTGAGTCCGGACTAGGTTTTTCACCACGCCTTGGGGCATCAATTGAAAGTGTGGTTTTATCCTTTTTTCCTGTAGGAAGAAATTTTATTGTAGCAGTTACATACTTCTTCTCCCTGCTTCGCCTGATTATGTTCCATTCATATTCAGACAGAGAATTCTTTGTTCTGCCGTAAAACATACCAAGGGCTGCCAGTCTGCATGCTTCGTTTGCATTTTTAGGCAGTTTTTTTGTTGATATCATCCATATTTTAAAGAGCCTTTCCGGCGTGGTGTTGGTAACAACTTCTACGCATTTTACTAATCTTGCCATCCACAGGTTTTTAATAGTTTTTGTTGCCATCATTCTTGAACATTGCATAAGTATGGCAACGGTCGTGACAGTTAAATATTCACCTTCACTAATGTATCTAAGCGCATCAAAAGCCCTTTGACTATTACCTATCTCTTTAATTTGTTCAGGGTATTTGAGGTGTCTAATTGCTGTGCCGGCGGCAAAAGCACTATCTTTATTCATCATCAACTACACTCCCGCCTGGAGGACTATCGCTGTTGGTCTCTAAACTATCAAAGCCACCCAATGTTTTTATTTCATTTGCAGGACCTTCCTTCTGCTTTATCTTTTTAGCCCTCTTTCTTGCTATATTACGCCTTCGGTCATTAATCCGGCCCGCATCATATACGATCATGTGAAGCAGGCGCTTCTCTGCGTTGAAATCCGTTACCTGCAGTTTGATATAGTCGCCCAAATCGTATCTGTCTGTTTTTTTGTAATAAACTCGACCGATAATGCCAGGCTTGACTGTTACAAAGGCCAGGTTATCCCTTATATTAGTAACCTGACCGGCAAGCACTTCACCCCGTTTGTAGTCGTGTTCTTTCCATGGATCGACTGGTTCAACCTCAATAGATTTTTTATCTCTATCTAGTGCAATAACCTTAACCTTAATTACCGAGTCTACTTCATATTGCACATCCAGGGGTACTCCATTGGACTTCCTGGCCTTCTCCTGCGTGATTCTTAATATCACACCACCGCCGATATCAACATAAAGATGTTTGTTAACCACCCTCACCATAGCGTTTAATTCTTCACCGATCTTTAGTTGGCCAATCAATTTATTGATTGAGCCCTCGACCACATCCTTTCTGCTGAGCACCACTGAAGATTTTTTCTTTTCAATCCGTCTGATCTTGCCAACAATTTTTTGACCAACGAAATCATTTATCGGGGTACCATCCGGTAGGCCGGATTCGGGTGTACTACAAAAACCGGTTATTCCAGGTTTATTTTCAAAAGCCAGTTCCCAGCACTCAGTTTCCCCATTATCTCCGTTTGGTCGCCTTACACCTGTTATCACCGATTCAACTGCGTTACCCCTTTCCATAGCGTCGTACAGGTCCCCCCATATATCAATATCTCTTAATTTGACTCCTTCCGGTGCAATCTTAAATTCCATAATAACCATCCTTTCGTTTAAAATAATGGTGATTTAACATTAAAACCTTGATCATCTACATTTTCCGTTACAACTTCATTGTTTTGTGCTGGCTCCAGTTCTTCCGTTACCTCATGATTCTTTTTGAGTTCATTTTCTTCAGAATAATCATTAGACGGGTTTAACTCGACGCAACTGCTATTTTCATAACCGTTCTCAATAGTTAAATCAGGGGTTTCGGGGTGCTTGGTTAAACCTTCCTTAGGTGTTTGGTTTTCATGGATGGTTTTTTTCGTCAATCTAAGTTCAGTTATCGGTTGGTCATCTTCTTTTTCAACTATAGAGTTGCGTTTTAAATGTCTCCAAAGTACAGATTCAGTATCTTTATGCGTTTCTATTTCACTCTCTACTTCCGGCAAACTCACATTAAATCCCCTGGCTGGTATCACCTCCTCCACCGGCAGCATGCCGGATTCCTTGATTTCTTTTGCCTGGGGCAATTCAACCCAGCCGACTTTTCGAAGGTATAATGGGTATGACCACTGTAGAAGTGCAATGCTGTACCTGGGATCTAGACGTAATATTTCGTCTATGGTCATAAGCGGTCTTTCAATCACTGTCCGTTCCTTTTTCTTGAATTCAAAAAGGTGTCTGCCCGGGACGGTTAGATCCTCACTGACTTTTTCTATTTCCACCGGGGCGCTGCCCAGCAAACCACTGAACATACGGGCTAACTCCCGGTCAGCCGGGGCAACACCGATTAACATTGCCGTGGGGCAATTCCCCAGTATTATTTTTGCGTCATCTTGCCCGTAAACAGATTCCAGCTGGGTGGGTGTCTGCAGGATCATTTGAATGTGTATCCCTTTGCTCCGGGCCGTGGATATAATCTCCGGTAGTCCCGGTATCATGCCTACGTTGGCCATCTCATCCCAAATGTTTCTGACTCCGACGGGTAGTTTTTGCCCGGGGCTCCTGAAAGCTAGTTTATCTAAACGTCTGAATATGAACTTATAGAGTATGGACAAGATGGGCTTTAAATAAATTCCCTCACCACCGGTGGGGATGATAAGAAACAATGCTGTTTTTTTCTGGCCCAGCTGGTTCAGATCAATTTCCTGCTCAGACATCATTGCTGCCAGAGGAGCTGTGGTCAGGTTCTTTAGCACTGCCGTCAGGTTAGAAACTGCGTATTCATAGTTTTTCTTCACTACCCCCCTCCAGCGTTCATAAATCATTGGGCTTATTTTCCCGGCTTTGAAAGCTTCTCTAAAACGTTCATCAAGTTTTTCTTCCGGCCATGAGGCAAGGGTCATTAGAGAACGCATATGTTGCTGCTCTACTGGAAAGTCGCCCTTTAAGAGCCCTATAAATGCCTCCATTAACTCCATGGCCTTAAGTGCAAAATAGGAATCGCTGCCGCCGGAAGCATTTTTAGAAAGTGTGTCTATCATCTCTGAAATTTCAGCATCACTTAAACATTCAATCACCGGATCCCAGCGGTGACTGTGTTCCGGTTGCATAAAATTTAGTACCCACACGTTTTCATATCCCTTTTCTTTAAGCCATTTGCCTACAGTGGCAAAAAGCTCGCCTTTGGGGTCAATGACGATAATACTTTGGCCTTCTGCGACCGCCGCTATGATATTGCCGATAACAATGCTGAAAGATTTGCCGCTACCAGTGCCGCCGTAAAAGATGGCGTGGGGTGCAGTTTTGGGTGTGTTTTCCGGCATTTTATCGAAATTCACCCTGACGATTTTACCCTCAAGTTCGCCGATTACATTGCCGCCCGGAAATCTCACCCGCATGTTTTCATTTTTTTCAGGCGGTACCGGTGGGCCTAATTCGCAGTAGCTTTTAACGTCTTTGAGACCGGCCCAGCGGGATGTACCGTATGCCGGATTGTCTATTATTTTTAAGCCGTGGACTCGATTGAAGGCGTTTGCCTTGTTTTGCCGCTTTTTTAACTGCCACCAAGTATAAGCGCCGGCTGCACCGGCACCGAAAAATGCATTAAGCCACAGCCATGTATGTTTTACTTCAGGGTAGGACAGTGATTCCGATGGTTTTGTTAACCATGCCCAGCCGGTGCTTATTGGGTGTTTGAAGTAGTAAGGCATTAGTTTGGCATATGTTTCAGGTGTTGCTGCTGCAGTTGCCTTTTTCTCGTCCGGCGAATCAAACATTGGTATGTCATTCAAGCCTGAGGTAACGTCACTAAAACCTGAGATAAAGTTGCGAACTCCGTTGATGGTGTCATGGATACCGGCTGCCAAGCTGCCCAGGGCCCAGACATCGGCAAAATAAAAAAGCGGCACGGCAATAGGGGTAATTCCCAGCGCCAGCGCAGCTTTTTTATGCTCCTTGACCCAATTTTTAATTTGCAGGTTGTTAAGTCCAACCGGTTTTACTTTATCCTTCCGCAGCGGTAACACCTCCGGTCTTGCCGGGCTGCGTTATCCGTACAGCTACTTTATCGTCCACACCCAGGCTTTCCAGGATTTTTTTGCCGATGTATATAACGCCCAATTCCCCTTTTTCGTTAATGTCTTCGGCAAAACGAACTTTCTTTGCTGTCTCTTTGTCCCATACAACTTGAGTAATATAGCTGTTTTCATAGGAATTAGCGAAGAATGTTTTGTTTGGGGCTAATTGAACCAAGATTTCATCACCAATGTTTAACTCCTCCACTGCTTGAATGGACAAATATATTCTGCCTATGCGGTCCATGTTTTCTTTAAAACATGCTTTGCACTTTGTTGTCTTTTTGAGGCGCAGAATAAACTCCATAACTCCGGTTTCCAAGACTATTACCTCCCGTTAAATTCAAAATTCACTTTGCTGTCCTGTCCTAACACTAAGGCCGCATCGAATATTTTGCCGGTCTTTGCCTTAAATCCTTTTATGAGGCCGGTCTTACCATTTTGCATGAGGTCTTGGGCTTGTTTGGTGGTGATTTTTTTGCCGGCAATTTGTTTCCAGATTACAAACTTACACCCTTGTTCTTCATACCCGCTGCAACCATATCCTTTTGCCTTTTCAATAACTTCTTTGCCACATATTGGGCACGTACCAATGGCTTTATTATTGTTTTCAGTTTGGGAAGAACCACTTTTGAACCGAAATTCCACTTTACCGTTTTCCAGCTTTAGAGCGGCTTCAAACTTATTGCCTTTCTTTGATTTAAAACCTTTAATAACCCCGGTTTGCCCCTTTTCCAGCAGCGTTTTTACCTGGTTGTCGGATAGTTTCTTTCCGGCAATCTCTTTCCAGATTACCAACTTACAGCCATGTTCCTTGTAACCCGTGCAGCCGAAACCTTTTTTGCCTTCTGTTACGTCTTTTCCGCATAAGGGACACTTGCCCAGTGTATTGCCAAATTGCTGCGGCATACTACCAGCCTCCTGTTTCCCGGCTAATTCAACTATTTGCCTGGTTAATTGAATAATACCGTCCATGAAGTCCCGTGGGTTTGCTTTCCCATCTTCAATATCTGCCAGGGTTTTCTCCCATTGGCCGGTAGTTTCGGGGCTTTTAATTATTTCCGGCACCAGGTCGATAAGAGCTTCGCCTTTTTCGGTAGGCACCAGGGTTTTCTTTTTGCGCTCGATGTAGCCCACTTTGATAAGGCGTTCAATAATGGCTGCACGGGTGGCCGGTGTGCCCAGGCCGTGCCCTTTCATGGCTTCTTTGAGTTCTTTATTTTCTAATAGCCTGCTTGCTCCCTCCATCACCGCCAATAAACTTGCCTCTGTGTACCGTTTCGGTGGCTGTGTTTGCTTTTCTTTGACCTCGGTCTGTTGGGTTTGTACAGGCTCTTTTTGTGACAAGGGTGGGATTGTACCGGCGCTATCATCATCTTCGCTTTCATTTTCCAGCGCGTATACGGCTTTCCAACCCTGGTACAGTTCAACTTTGCCGGTAGTAAGAAAGGTTTCTCCGGCAGTGTCGGTGACGACTCTGGTCTGCTTATAACGTGCCGGTGGGTAAAAGATGGCCAGAAAGCGACGTACCACCAGGTCGTATATCTTTTGTTCATCTACTGACAGTTTATCCAGTTCGGGTTTAATTTCTGTCGGTAGCAGTGCTGTGTGGTCGGAAACCTTACTGCCGTCTACATATCGCTTCCCCGGGGTACCGGCCGCATTTGCTGTGTTTATAAACGATTCGTATTCACTCACTCCAGCCAGGGCAGTGAGCCGGGCCGGTATTGTCCCGGCCAGGTCTTCGGTCATATGCCTGCTGTCCGTCCGGGGGTATGTGATCAGCTTCTTAGTTTCGTAGAGCGCCTGGGCAATAGACAGTGTTTTCCCGGCCGGAAATCCATATTTCTTATTGGCTTCTTTTTGCAGGTCGTTCAGATTAAACAGCAGCGGCGACTGCTCGGAGGTATCTTTCTGTTTGACTTCTTTGACTTCACCTGGTTGCCCGGCTACTATGTTTTCCTTTTCCCGGGCTTCCCCTACGCTGGAAAAGCGATTTTGGTCACCACTGAACCACTTGCCTGTGTATTTCTGACCATCTTCTTTAGTAAACTCGACATGTAGTTCCCAGAACGGTGTAGGCACAAAGTTTCTGATCTCCCTTTCCCGGTTGACTATTAGAGCCAGGGTGGGGGTTTGTACCCGACCAACTGAGAGCAGATTGTTATGTTTTACGGTAAAGGCCCTGGTGCCGTTTATGCCAATAAGCCAATCAGCTCTGCTGCGGGCTTCTGCCGCATACGCCAGGGGATTGAATTCTGATCCGGGCCGTAGATTTTCAAACCCTTTTTTGACTGCTGATGGTGTCGTTTCTGAAAGCCACAGCCTCTTAAAAGGTTTTTTGCAGCCGGCCAGACGATAAATATAGCGAAAAATCAGCTCCCCTTCCCGACCTGCGTCCGTAGCGCAGATAAGCTCTTCAATATCAGGCCGGTTGACCAGGTCTTTCACGATTTTAAATTGCTTTGCCGTTTTGTGATTTTTTCTGAGTTTAAAATTTTCCGGCACAATGGGAAGTGCAGCAAGATTCCAGCTTTTTAAGTTTTTATCGTAGTCCTCCGGATCGGCCAGTTCTACCAGGTGACCGATTGCCCACGTAATAACATACTCACCGTTTTCCAGGTACCCGTCTTTACTTTGAAACCGACCAAGAATCCCGGCCAGGTCCCGGGCAACGGAAGGTTTTTCGGCTATGACTAAGTTTTTCATGGTAATAACACATCCTTTTCGTCAGCCTGCGTATAGATCTCTGAAAAATTCCTTGTCTTGTCTCTCCTGCTCTCTTTTCTCTCTTTCAGTTGGGTTACTCTCTTTAACCAGGTCCTCTTTCACAATACTGCCGGCTATGGCCTCAACAAGTTTTAGGTAGTTGCTTCGAACCTTACCTTCCCTTTCCATCCGGTTAGCCCTTTTGATAGCTTCTTGAACTTGGACTGCATTAGCGCCGGTGTTTTGACAAATTTGTTGGATTACTAATTTTGCACCCAACGATTCTTGTTGTTCTGCAGTATCAGAATGTATGTCGGGTAAATCGTTTATGGATTCCGCTTCCATCGATCCATCACTCGCGGTCCCCTCTAAGATAATATTATCTTGATCAGTGGATGGATGGATAGGGTTATAATCTATGTTGTAATCTTTGTGTGTAGTCTCTGTAGTAATCTCTGTAGTAATCTCTGGTATTGCTTGTCCATTTTGTAATGTTCGATTGTCCAATTTGGAGGTTCCATTGTACATTTTGGACAATGCATTGTCCATTTCGGACATTCGAGTGTCAGTTGGTGATTTATCTATGTCCAAGCCATTCAATTCCACCTTGTAATCTTGTAAAGCATACCCGATTTTCATGAGGTCACTGTTGATTTTTACAAGGTTTACACGGTATTGAGTGGTCCTGTCCCATTTACGGTCCGGATTCGTTCTTTGGTCTATCCAGCCTTTGTCGGTTAGATATTTAATATGGCGCCTGATAGTGTTATGGGCAAGGTTTAGCATGGTTTCGTCTGATAGTTCTTCTGCGCTTTTGTATATCCAGCCATTGCTTTGACTGATTTTGATTTCTTCATCGTCCACTTTGGCACGGGCTTTTTCCTCTTGAATAAACTTGTCAAAATCCTGTACACGCTCACTCCAATAAATAAATTGGTTTAATATTATGGCCTTTATCATGTCGCCAGTCAGAGCAACGAATTCTTCTTTTACGACTACTCGCTTAAGTTTGTGAAATACTTTACCGTCAATCATTGAGAATCCCTCACTATTCTGCCACATTTATTACAGACGGAAAGCTGTACATCCGCACCGGAATGCCAAGTTCTTCGGCAAACTGTTTTTCCTGCAGGCAACCACTTGAGTTCCACCACTGTCCTGTAAGCCAGAGTTCTTCGCACTTTGATAAAAGCTGCAAACAACATTTCATGATTTTTTCCCTTTCCTCCGGTTCGCGAAAATAGCAAAAGTTCAGTACAGGCGAAACCGGCACCACTTCCGGGTACCGGTTTACAATTTCCCTAGCTATTCGCTTGGCTTTTTGGTAATTGCCAGTAGGGTCCGAAACAACCGGGTGTGCTAAGTAAACCAGCATGTTTTACTTCCCTCCTCAAGTTTTTTTTAAATTTTCAAGAATACCGCAGGATCAATTGTGGCATTTTGGCATTCCGTATCATGTCTTTGTTCGAGAACCTGGTTTGGTTTTTCAATCTTTCCTCCTTTTTTTAAGATCTCTTTAATCTCTTGCAGCTCTTGTTTTAATTCTTGCATAGCTTTAGTCACCTGTCTGCCTTGTTCTAACCATTCTCTGGCAACCCTGCTGCGCTCTCCTTCCGGAAACGAAAACACCGGGTGATCCACTGGAAGTTTAATATGCAAGGATTTGATGTGACCACCTTTACCCTTACGCCCACTGGGACTCATGTTATCTACAACACCTTTCGCGTCACATTATATTTTTTAAACTGGTGAGACTTGTAAATCACAACAGCGCGTTAGCTTAGACTTGTTTTACACGATAATCGTCACACCGAATAATTGGGGCGTTTTAAAAACGGTGTGACGATTTTATTTTAAAAATGGTACTCAGGTCTTACAGTACCAGTGGTTTCGTGGTCACACCGAAAAAATTTAATATGGTGTGACCAACTCAAGCTTTGCCTCACTTGACTTTTAGCCATTTTCCCACTATTTCCGTCACACCTGTTATTCTTTTTTCGTGTGACCATGTAAGCCCAACTGCCACAGGTGTTAATCACTTATTTCGGAGTTAATTGTCACACCCTATAAATTATATGCCATGAGCCGGTGTGACGATTTTCGTTATTTCTGCTTTTTAGGCCTTGCGCCATCACCGTTTACCCGGTCACACCACCTTAAATATAAACAAACCAATTCTTTTACCGCATTACCGGGAAACCACAACCACCAATGGTTAGTAATCCTGGCAGGCAAAATAGCTTGGTACTTCTCTTACATCATTCAAAAACTCATTAATAGTCTTTGTTATCTGCTCACCGTTGTCATGGTGGAAAGTGAACTTGTTTTTAGGGTTTTCCTCTTGGACATAATAGTCAACAAAGTTTTCGAACGTACTTCCCGGAACATCTTGAAGGTATTCTTTAAATGCCTCTTTAATACAGTTTTCACCCCATATTTGCTGGCAGAATTTTATCGCCTGCTGCTTATTTTCGGCTACCACCCACTCAGCAACCCCATCTTCGTTGACCCGAAACATCTTTTTCACCTAAATTCCTCCTCTCCTTCTAATATTGCTTCGATGTTAAACCTCCATTGACTTAAAGCTGTTTGCCCTCTTCCCTAAGTCATAATAATCAAAGCGCCCATGTTGGTATGGATATTCTTTATTAAATAGCTTTGTATAAAGGGTCACCAACTCATTAAAGGGAAGGTAAATATCCATTATCTCTTTTTCGTAAGTGTGGTATTGTTTAAGCTTAATTTGAATAAACAGAACGGTATTACCTAACCCGGCTCCTATTGTATGAAAATCTAAGAACTCAAAGCCATATGTCTCAAGATAGAAAAGAAGCTCTTCCTTATAAAAAATGCTATGCTTTCCGTCTTGACCGTCAGGAATTCGCGAAAAAACTATAGGAATAATATACTGGTAACTATTAACTATGGTATTATAGACTTGAATTTCCTTTTCAGATGGAAACAGTGGCGCAGGATCCGGTAAATTAATCAGGTTAGACACAATTCTTACCGCTTCCTTATGCCATTTTTTTCGACCAATTTGATATTCATATTTTCGCATCCACAATTTGTAGGGATCTATAGCAACCGAAATATTTACTATGGCCGGTTTTACAATAGATTTTCTGAAGTCCGAATCTGTAAGAAAACGGTACACATCTTTATGGGTATATAAAGAAATATGTTTTTGTAGAAACTCTATCATCAGCCATGTTTGTTCAGATCCTTTTCCTTCAAGATACCAACTGCCATATATCGAACTGTTGTTGTAAACTATTGGATTAATCCTCAAAGCAATCTAATCTCCTCACAAAGATTATGTTCTATCATACAGAGGTAAATATCCGTTCCACAGCCTCGCTAGAATATAAGCAACCGGTTCCTCCTTTTCACGAACCGGTTGCTTTAACTCTTCGCATTTAGTTTTAGTTAAATAACCTTCCGGTACATCTTGCCACCTTGTATAAAACGGCTTACCGGTTGCTTCCACTTCAGATCGGCGCAAAGAAATTTTCATCCGCTCCTTAGGAGGGAGATACATCATATAATGCCCCTCTCAGCTCTCACCAAATTTCAAGAAGCCAATCGCATTAGCAAATTGCGGATCCGAAACAATGGATGATCCCTTAAGCATATCTCCAAGTTCCGGCAGTTCTAAAACACCGCCACCGGCCAGGTAAACCTGCCGCACGAAATCCGCGCGGTCACCCCAGGCAGCCATTACCCCATCCACAATAGCCCTGGCAACTACTCGGCGCTTTTCTTTTAGTGTCTGGCCCAGATCTACCTTCTCACCTCTGAACCATATTTGGCCATCACGCATTACCTGCCCCGTGTAATTAGCAGGGAGCCGTATGCCGGTGCGCTTTAGAAATTCCTCTGAGACGGCCTTGTGCACATGTAAAATGCCAGCCTCCACACTAACACACATGGACTGAACCGGCCTACTGCTTCCATTCTTTACTTCAATAGCAACGCAGTCTGTTGTCTTGTGTCCCACGTCCACCATGGCAATTATCCCGCCTCCAGGTATGTCTGGAACGGTGAGAAGGGCTCCGGCCCCCTGCGGGTAAACCTGTATTTCTTCAAAGCTTAATGATACTTCCGGAGTTCCATCTACCGCTACTGTGGCACTTAGGTTTTGGAGATGGTTCTGCAGGCTTTTTCCTTGTTCCCGGTAATAATCAACCGGAAGGCCGACAACCAACTTATTGATTGATTCGGGTTCTAAGAGAGCTGCCGCTGTAAGGAGCACTATGTCATGGGCCGGGTGTTTGTGCTTCACATCATCCAAGGTGAAGTGTACAGAGTGTCCTTCTTGCACTGCTAATTCTCCTACGAAGTATTCTTCTTGTTGCTCACCTTCTTTACGGATTGCAACTTTGTGCCCGATAGTATTGTCAGAGAGTGCAGCCAGGGGCAGCTCCCTTGCCGGGCTGATAACAGAGGGGAAACATATTCTCCTGCCGCTGCTTGACACTGCCTTGGTGTAACCATATCCTACATCTACCGCCACTACGTTTTTCTTTTGGGGAAACTGGCATACTTGTGTTTCTGGAATCGTCGTCATAACATCTTCCACCTTTCGTGATAATTTATTTACCTATAGTGATAGACTTTTTTGTATACTGGTCTTCACTAATCTTTTGTCATCCATTAACGATATAAAAATACCGGCCACCTCAGGGTCAAACTGGGTGCCGGCACAGCGAGATATTTCTTCAAGGGCTTGGTTTTTGTTTAAAGTCTTTTTATATGGTCTACTTGCCGTCATGGCATCAAAGGAGTCGGCCACGGCAATTATTCTGGCTGCTATAGGAATATCTTTCCTTGCCAATCCATCCGGATAACCATTTCCATCCCAGCGTTCATGATGATGATATACAGCCTCCACAATCTCTTTGTTAAATATATCAGCGGACAACAATTCTGCACCGATTACCGGGTGCAGAATCATTATCTGCCATTCAGCGGAGCTTAAATTTCCAGGCTTAAATAATATTTGGTTGGGAATGCCTATCTTGCCGATATCATGATAAATTGCGGCTTGTTGAATTATTTCAATCGATTTTTCTGGTAAATTCATTGCTTCTGTAATTATAAGGCTATATTGGCACACATTTCTGTTGTGCCGGACAAGGTAAGTATCTTTTAATAACGATATATAACTCAAATTTTCTAGTACATTTATATTTATCACCCCCTCTTGCTATTGGAACTTATAATTTTACCCTCTAAAATAAAGAAAACCCGGGGTTCCCGGGTCTATAGGTTTATCAAATCGTCAAATATTATATTTTGAAAACGGTCATTGTGTCATTAGCCGCGTTTCCGGCTTGATCTCGAACCTCGACATTGATGGTGTGAGCTCCGCCACCACTAATGCCAGTGGCAACTGCATAATTACTTATTGAAGTCCAGTTGCTCCAACTTCCGGAATCAGCCTTAACTCGAAACTCCAGAGAGTCAGAACTATTATCGCTGGCCTTTACAACAACCTTAAAAGTGGTGCCAGTTGTACACGTGGCCCCGTTATAACCTTTTACCGACATTATTGATGGGGGAGCTGAGTCTCCGGTAGACATATTGTTTTCTATGTTTGCTACCACAGTTTCCAAATTATCAATCTTGTTTTCAACATTAGGTAATTGCGTACTACGTATATAGGTTGCATCTCCAGCGGCGGCATTGGCGGCATTCTTTGCGGCAGCAGCTTCGGTTTTAGCTGCACTGGCGTTCGAATTGGCATTTGCGGCATTTGTAGCTGCAGTGTCAGCTGATGATTTTGCATTTGCTGCGTTAGTTTTAGCCGCTGAAGCGTTGGAGTTGGCTGAATTAGCTTTTGAGTAAGCGTTATAGCTCCAATAACCAGAGGTATTACTGTTATAGTACGATCTTGCCGCTGCTTTGTCAGCCGAAGACTTAGCCGCATCTGCTGATGTTTTAGCTTGGCTAGCATCGGTTTTTATATCATTAACTATGTTTTTCAAATCATTAAATTCATCATAATCATTTATAAAAGTACCCCATTTTATCTTATATTGGACTTTACAAAAACCGTACCCTGAATCTCTTATTCTTAAACGAACTTTGGATACATCTGAGTTATTAAAAAACATATCAACACCGCGATTGTCAAATTCTAAATTCTGCCAGGAATCATTCTTATATATCTCCATATAATAAAAATTTCCAGACCAATCATAAGCTTCTGTTTCTAAATGCCATACTTTAGCATTTGGGTAAAGTGGTGTAAGCTCAATAATCTCATATCCTGGATTATCTGATAATCGTTCATCCCCCGTTTCTTCCTGAACCCCAGTGACAGTACTAGCATATGATTCTACACTAAAAGCAGTCGTAAAAAGCACTAATATAAAAATTTGAATTAATATCTTAGAAAGTCGCTTCAACATTATATCTACTCCTTTATAAATACTAATTTCAAAACAGGGTCTGATTGGCCCTGTTTTGAAAGATTTAATCCCATTAATTTTTAAGCCAAGTCAGCATAACTTATTGTAAGGTCTTTGATGCCTACTATCTCTCTACCGATGGAGCATAGATTATTTTCGTAGTTGCGCTTGAACCAGTAACTTCATGTATAAAGGATATAACTCATAAGCGCTATAAATTTATTGCAACCCATGCATGTAAGCCATATTAACCACCCTCTTTCATTAGCCATCACCCCCATAAAATGCAGAAAACTTCGAGCATATACTCGAAGTTTAAAAAAACTGGTATTTTAACTAAGCCACGCAGCAATCCGGACAGAATGTGCAATAGGTTATCCCGCCACCCGGTAGTTACACATGGTTCTAGATTTTTTTGGCAATTATTTCACCCATTGCATGTTGATGTGGTATTCCTGATGAATTGCAATCAAATATTACCTCAGGACTACTCTTTATTAACCAGTCGTGGTAATGAGATAATAATTCCCCAGACCTCCAAATATAAGCATGAGTTTCTTTCTCAGGAGGTGGGGCTATGAATGGTTTTTTTACAAATACATTAAAGAAATGCATTCCATTTTTGTTGGTATGCTTCTTATAATTATCAAATATATCTTGTCGGTATTCAGGCTTAATATAATGCAAAACCCCACTTGAATAAAGGATATCAAAATTTGCACTTAGCCGATAATCCAGAATATCTGCTTTAAACACCTTTACACCGACCCCGGTCATATTAGCAAGTTTTTTTGTTTTTTCGATACCAGCATCTGATATATCAAATGCCGTAACATCATAACCATTTCTTGCAAAAAAAACTGAGTCTTTGCCTTCACCACAACCAATATCTAACAGTTTTATATGTTTGGTAGGTGGCATAATTTCAAGAACTCGGTAACACATCGGATTGGGTTTAGTACCCCAATAATACTCTGGGATTGAATATTCTTCTTCATAAATAGTAACTTGTTTATCATATGATACATATCCTAGTAATTTATCAATGCTTACTTCTAAGACATAGGATAATTTCGGCAAAAATGCAATATCGGGCATTGCCTGTGCATTTTCCCATTTGGAAACCGCCTGATATGTAACCCCAAGTTGCTGTGCAAGCCCTTCTTGAGTCAGTCCTTTTTCTTTCCGGTAACGTTTAATGTTTTTTGCAAATTTATTTTGCAAAATATCACTCTCCCCTCTAAAAAAGATTTTAATATTATATATAGATGGCTAGCAATAACTTATAAATTGATTTTTTATGTTAATCAACTGAAAGTTGAATTAAATGCGGAGAGAGTCTGTTTATTTTTACCAAGTGTAAACCCCTTGTCAACGTAACTCACTTAAGGAATCGCGATTAATTAACAGTACCCGAAGCAAAAAAAATCAGCTTCCTGCACATTTTACCTAGATTGAGTACTACTTGAGAGTCTCCTGTACGGTTATTGCAGCATATGCATGTAAGCCATATTAACCACCCTCTTTCATTAGCCATCACCCCCATAAAATGCAGAAAACTTCGAGCATATACTCGAAGTTTAAAAAAACTGGTATTTTAACTAAGCCACGCAGCAATCCGGACAGAATGTGCAATAGGTTATCCCGCCACCCGGTAGTTACACATGGTTCTAGATTTTTTTGGCAATTATTTCACCCATTGCATGTTGATGTGGTATTCCTGATGAATTGCAATCAAATATTACCTCAGGACTACTCTTTATTAACCAGTCGTGGTAATGAGATAATAATTCCCCAGACCTCCAAATATAAGCATGAGTTTCTTTCTCAGGAGGTGGGGCTATGAATGGTTTTTTTACAAATACATTAAAGAAATGCATTCCATTTTTGTTGGTATGCTTCTTATAATTATCAAATATATCTTGTCGGTATTCAGGCTTAATATAATGCAAAACCCCACTTGAATAAAGGATATCAAAATTTGCACTTAGCCGATAATCCAGAATATCTGCTTTAAACACCTTTACACCGACCCCGGTCATATTAGCAAGTTTTTTTGTTTTTTCGATACCAGCATCTGATATATCAAATGCCGTAACATCATAACCATTTCTTGCAAAAAAAACTGAGTCTTTGCCTTCACCACAACCAATATCTAACAGTTTTATATGTTTGGTAGGTGGCATAATTTCAAGAACTCGGTAACACATCGGATTGGGTTTAGTACCCCAATAATACTCTGGGATTGAATATTCTTCTTCATAAATAGTAACTTGTTTATCATATGATACATATCCTAGTAATTTATCAATGCTTACTTCTAAGACATAGGATAATTTCGGCAAAAATGCAATATCGGGCATTGCCTGTGCATTTTCCCATTTGGAAACCGCCTGATATGTAACCCCAAGTTGCTGTGCAAGCCCTTCTTGAGTCAGTCCTTTTTCTTTCCGGTAACGTTTAATGTTTTTTGCAAATTTATTTTGCAAAATATCACTCTCCCCTCTAAAAAAGATTTTAATATTATATATAGATGGCTAGCAATAACTTATAAATTGATTTTTTATGTTAATCAACTGAAAGTTGAATTAAATGCGGAGAGAGTCTGTTTATTTTTACCAAGTGTAAACCCCTTGTCAACGTAACTCACTTAAGGAATCGCGATTAATTAACAGTACCCGAAGCAAAAAAAATCAGCTTCCTGCACATTTTACCTAGATTGAGTACTACTTGAGAGTCTCCTGTACGGTTATTGCAGCATATGCATGTATGCCACATTAACCACCCTCTTGCATTACCCATCACCCCCATAAATAAAAAACTTCGAGCGAATGCACCCGAAGCAAAAAATGATAATTTTGTACCCATATAAATAGTTTCTTATGCCCAGCCTGGGACCGGACCCCGCAAATAAAACAAGTGCTTCGGCAATCCAGACAAATTGCGCATTAATTGAAAGAAGGGAACCTACCGAAATTTTAGTGTGGAATATCCATAAGTTTTTGGGATACAATAAAATCTCAAGCTTAGACTTGTTGTTACCCCTGCTCCTGAATACGCCTTAGCCCAATGGTAATAATAAGGAAGGTAACAAAAGCGTCATTATTCAATCTTTGCTATCCTAAAGAAAAAAGTTCTCGGCTTTTTAATTTCTAAAGGAGGTGAGTTTCCCTGAAAGACAGGCTTATAGCTGGTGGTTTTGCAGGAGCGGTTGCAGGGTTGAATTCAAAATCTATACGGTAATTTAGTTAAGTTCTTAGGAGTTTCTGATAGAGCTTTTGCCGACTTTGCCTTGGTAATGATAACATTTAAACCTTATTCAGGATTTACAGCCTTTTTAGTTGGTATAATCTCTCATACTATTGTCGGAACAATATTTGGAGTTATTTTTGCCTATATCATCTTGATAACTTCTAGTAGATATAATCTGATTAAAGGATTAGGTTTTGGAGCGGTATTATGGTTTTTACTATCAGGATTCGGGACAATATTTAGATTGCCATTATTTAAAAATATCCCCCCAGGTGATGCTATTAGCACTTTTGTCGGTGCATTAATTTATGGTATTTTAACTGCTTATGGATTAATGTTACTGGATAAGCGGACAAAGTTGCTATAATAATTTACGGCCAACCCATAAATAACTGGTACTCCCTACAATGAAAAAATGTCAAGTTATAATGTTAAAACCATAATAAATCATGGCAACAAAATCACTACCCACATATGTAATTTTTAATAAATCTTTTCAAGTGAGCATAGTCAAAATTTAGAATTCCCACCGATATATCGACTTTGCTTATTCTTTTCCTGGTTTGTTAATACAACAATTTATAAAAATCCAGCCAAAATTAATTTAATCCCTAAAAAAATACGTTCAGGCAAGGAGCGGAAATAAATTGTGTAGATTCACAAAAGGAATTGTAGCAGCAATACCAGGTTGGTTTTTAATGAATTCATGGAGCTATTATTCGAAAAGCATTGGCTTTACCGAATTACGATTTGCTGATTGGGTAAGCTTAATTATATATGGTAATTTAGCTAAAAACGGGGCAGAGCTTGGTTTTGCTTTATTTCTCCATCTTATGTTTATAAGTTTTTTAACCGTAATTTTTTCTTATTTAATACCATTCATAAATTATAGTTCCGTTTGGTTAAAGGCTATATTATATGCGATTATTGTAGGGTTTTTTATTTACGCTATACCTACATTACTTTCTTTCCCTCATTTAACCAGAACCTCCCTTGGAACTGTAGCCTCCAATTTTACAGGTGCTTTAATCTGGGCATTAACAATGGCTTATACGTTATTGTATTTAGATAAAAATATAGAAACAACAAATGAGTTTATCCCATAAGAAGAAATTAAGGTGAAACAAAAAGATTATCATTTAACGACCTCATTAATACTAAAATGCATTCCCAAAAACATACCTTCTGAAAGAGAACAAAGAAAGGATTTTTAAGTATAAAATTTTAAAATGCTACTACGCATTTTACCTATATTGGGTAGTGAGTCTTTTCTTCCAGGTATTGTAATCTGTTATTCCGTATTACGGATAATCTGGACGGCGAATCCGGAGTCATCCGGATAATGAATGTAGCTTACAGCATCATCGGGCTCGGTTTCATCTCTTCCTTAAAAAGGAGAGAACTCCGCATATCTACGGAGTTACTGGCAAACACTTTAATTCTTCTTAATTAATTTGTGCTTGTCAATAAATTCTTCCAAATCAGATTCCCTGATCCGGACCTGCCCGCCGGGGAGCTGGCAAACCCTTATAATTTTATTTTTTGACCACCGCCAGATCGTTGTCCTGCTCACACCCAGTCTCTTTGCCACCTCCGGCGCTGTTAAAAGCCTATCATCCCTTTCCGCCATAGCAGTTGCCTTTATCACCAGATCATTGAAGGCCTCTGGGGGAATATAATCCTTAATATACTCCAGTTCTTCAAGAAAACTTTTTAATCTATTATTCAATCGGTTTCACCTCTTTTCATCATGTTTCATTTGTTGCAACCTATGCATGTATGCCGCAACTTCTATTATTTAACAACTTATTTTTTGTACTATTTGATGTCAGAATAAACGAGTTTGAAAAACTCTATTTTCTCTCCAGTTGTGATATAAGTTCTTGTATTTGTGTGCAACATTTTTCTTCAAGCCAAACAATTATATCAATTACCTCAAATATTGTTAGATATAAACCGGTAACAACCATAGAAAACAACAATAATAGACCAATATCCTGAATCGTTTCCCTATTAATTTTCTTAAAGTTGATTATAAACACCCTCCAAAATGAGTTCATAATGAACAATATGCGCATAGGCAATTTATTGGTCCCGTTCCTTCTCAAAATCCACGCTCTACACCTTACATAATAATAAATCTATAAACTAGAGAAAAAACAAGAGAAAATGCAGCTAAAGTTACAAGGAAAGCTAGGGTCTGTCGCCCATCCGCCATAGATACCCCCCCTTTTTTTGCGTTTCATCAAAGCTTGCAACTACACCAACACTTTTTTGCCTGGGCCGCAATTCCTAGAAGTCCGGATAGTCTTCTGGCAATGTATTGGGTTCGGGCATGTACATACTGATCCATTCATGTCCTCCATTGTAAACTATCAGGAAAGCTATAAAAATACCTGTAAATATCATAAACATAACTCTATTAATCTCCATTTTCAGTGATTACCTCCTCTGTTTTGGGGTAATAAAACTAGCTGCCTAATTAACAAAATGCTGATCATAAGCCTTCTTTTTTCGTTCTAATGACACTTTGGCGTAAACTTGGGTTGTGTTAGGACTTGAATGTCCTAGTATTGCTTGAACGTCTTCCAGGCTGGCACCGTGATCCAGCATAGTGGTGGCCATGGTGTGCCTGAAAATATGCGGGTGAATGTTTTTCTTGAATTCAGCGCGGTCAGCTATTTTTTTAACTACATCGTGAATTGAACGTTGTGATAACCGTCTTGGAATCCCCTTTTCGGTTACAAACAGTGGTTTGATATCGTCGCTCCGGCTATCAAGGTATTTTTTCAGAACATGCCCCGCCCGGGGATTAAAAAAAACAATTCTTTCTTTGTTCCCCTTTCCAGTAACGATTAGACTCCTTGTCTGCCAATTTACATCTAGGCGATCCAACCTATATATTTCATCGAGCCTGCAGCCAGTGGCATAAAGAATTTCTAATATGGCCTTATCGCGAAGTGTTTTACACCCTTCCCGGACTATCTCAAGTTCCTCGATGGATAATGGTTTTGGAATCTGTTGTTTAATTTTTGGTATTTTAATTTTCCTGGTTGGATCTACGTCAACTAATTCCTCAATTACAAGAAAGTTATAAAAGCTTCTTAGTACACTAATGTGATACCGAATAGTGCTCATTTCCAAATGGGAATAATTTGCTAACCACTTCCTTATATCGTCCGTGGTAACATGATTAATTGTTTTGCTTATATGACGTCCAAAATCTGTTATAGTCCTTTCGTAGTTTTTAAGGGTTTTGGGGCTTAACCCTTCCATTTTTTTGCTTAAAATAAACATGTTCATTTTGTCGGTTATATCGGGGTTGGTCTCGGATAAACGCTTTTTTATTTCGTAACGATTGAGAAGCTCTTTTAATTCCTTCTTTGCTTCATGTTGCTTTTCGGGTTGACAGATATCTAATATTTTGTCAATCAAACCTTCCATGGAGTTTGATATCCCTCCCTAATTGTCACGTCCTTTAAGAACGACCACCCAATCCTCATATACACTTCCCATTGTCTTAACTACCCCGGCCGCATAAGGTGGAGCATCCACCGTTGAAAGTTTTGTATCTCCCTCGGTGCTGTATCCCCTCATGTCCATCTCAACAATGGTACCATCCGGGCATTCTTCAATGCTGGCTTCAGTCCAAAACTCAACAAGCCAGCGGTTGGTAGAGCTACCCAGGGCTCCGATATTTTCAATCTTATGCACAGTGGCTTCTTTGTTTAAGTAGGGAAAAACAGCATCAAGTGAATTAAGCGGTCCAATGCTGTCTACGAGCATTCCAACCTTACCACCGGCCTTTGTCAGTGGCAGTTCATCCTCTGTCATGCCTTTTTTGACTACCAGGTAAGTACTTGGTTGATCCGGAACAGGTGGTGTCTGTCCTGCGCCTGGGCTTACAAGTTCCTTAATCCGTGGCCTCTCTAAACCTACGATACAAAATTCAGCTGGGTCTGACCATTCTGACGGAATCCCTACGGCATCAAAAGTTCTGACTTCAACGGTAAATTCATGCTCACCTGATGCCCACAAAGGCCCCGGAACATCCGGTTGTTCACTGGTTGGTATTTTAAATTCGGGTTCTGAGCTGAAAACTGTGCCTGAATCATATACTAATGTGCCATCTGACTGTTTCCTTATAATCACTTGATATCCCGATTGGGTATCACCGGGGTCGGGATCGCTAAATGACCAGTTAATTGTTGGTGTTGTAGAAACATAGCACTGTGCCGGAAGATTTAGGTCCGGCTTTTCCGGTGGATTGCCGGCCTCCCATACGACTGCTACATCATTTTTTATGACTTTAGGTGTTTGTTCCGGATCATCGGTTTCCAGCACTGCTTTCCATATGATGTCCCGGCCGGCTGGCAGCTCTATCCATAGCTCCTTTGTATCCTGGTCAGGACCGGCTTTGGTAGCGCTGCCTATGTTTGTCCAGGATAATGTATCGGGGTCAAATGCTTCACATATAGCGGTACCGGTATCGTTTTTCAATCTCATTGCTTCGGTAAAATTAGTACCGTCAGTGGTTAAATGCCAGGTAACAGATGTTCCCTGGGGCAGGGCGTGGTACGCGCGTATGCGGAGAAATGTAGTGTCAACGGTTGTGTTTTTCACCTGGGACACAACGGTAGCTTTTGGTGCATACCCTCCCAGCTGGTCAAGTCCGGTTACAGTGGTTGAACGGTCAGGGTCATAATTGAGACTGCCGTTTTTAAAGCGATAGTATTTTACTTCGTTTCCGTCAACTATAATACGGTCGTTACTACCCGGGCGCAGCGCAACACAAGTAGGTGTAGTAAGGCCGGAATTAACCGAAAGAGTATTGTTATAACGAAGGGAACTGCCGTCAAAGGAATAATGCTTTACCTGGTTCCCGTCCACAATAGCGGTGTCCAGGTCATTTCCGGTTCCAATCGCTTTAGGGTTAGTTAACCCGGTGACGGATAAGGCCGGGTTTTCCACCATTTGCGTGCCGGTATCCATAAAGAATCTCACCCTGTCTGGCTCCAAGATGGCCATGTTATTCCGGTCTGGGTAAAGGCTCAGGCCCATAGGGTTACTCAGGTCTACGCTAGGTTCTAAGCTTGTATCCCGAGAACCGCTTTTGTAAGCCCTAACTTCTTCATCAACCAACCCTGCTAAAACATCCTCCCTTGCCCCTACAAATAACACACCGGACAGGTCTGCAACGCTTAACGCCGGGTTTTCAACCATATCATTGCCGGTGAAGGAATAATGGGTGGCACCTCTGTCTTTATCCACTACAACCACATCCGGATAAGGTGCCGGTGCCGCTATAGATAAAGGATTATTCTGTCCGGGTACACTTAAAACGGTATTTTCAACCGTCTGGCTGCCTGTCCAGGAATAGTGCTTGATTTCCGTGGGGGTCATCACTATATAGTCCGGCGATCCGTCCGGCCAAAACGCTGCGGCACCAGGGTTGAAACGTGGCAGGCTTATTTCGTTGTTTTGAGTGTCAACATCGGCTGTTGTCTGAGATTGATCTATGACAGTAGGGGTATCCATATTGGTTATTGAGTACTCCCATTTGTTAGTTGCCCAGGTAGGTGGTGCTATTATTAAAAATATGGCTATCATTATTAGTGTAATTATTGTCTTTTTCAAAATTTCACCCCTCCTAGGAATTAAAATACCGAAGTTAGAAACTTCGGCGGTAAATACCAGTATGAACACCCTCTCCGGTTATTTTGCTTATTGATTAGAATTTAATTTCCACATTTGCTGTCCAACACTTTTTAAATACCAGTAATGTTTTACAATAGTGTTATATAACTTCCTAAATTCGTCGTGTTCTGGGTTATTGTTGATTTTTCTTCCTATTTGATCTAATACCTCGTCCCAATCGAACGTAATAACTCCATTAGCATGTTTGCCGTAGATGCCATAACTACTAATTTTATCAGTTAAACTTAGGTAATCTTCATTCAACATTGGTTTGTAGGGTTTTTCGTACATTTTTATTCCAAATTTTATCCCGATGTAAAACGCTACAAAGTATATCAGTATGTGATTTAAAGGTTCTAATAATGATATAGACATCTCCATAGAACCAGCAAGCCAATATATCAAGAAAAACGTTTTTTCCCCAAACATGGGGATTATTTGGTCAGCATAATTTTCAATTCCAACACCAAACCATGCCTTATATGCCCATTGCAAAATAAATGTGATCAGTAATAGGTATATCAAGGCTTTAATTAGCCTAAAGTGCTCTTTCAAAACGCCATTAAAAACATACCACCAGTAATGTAAATACTTCCCCAGTAATTTCAGGTGAATTTCTAAATTGTCCGGATTCACCTCTTTAATTTTCTCTACTGCTCTTGAAACCATGAACTTTCCTCCCTTTTCGATTAAATCTACATTTTCTTCAATTAGGATATTGTCATTCTTTCGTCAACGCCCAAACGATAGAACCAACCCATCCTAAAAAAGTCCACCCCAAGAGTAAATTCAGTACTAATATGGCAGAAAAGTTTTTATGGTTTCTTTTTGACGCAATGATAGTGGGTATAAAATATAAGACTAAAGCTATTAACAATAAAAAGTTAATAAAAACGGATTCCATAGATGACAAACCCCTTTCTTGCAACTCGTTTTGTATTTAACTATTCAATAGGGCCGGAATAAACGTTTTATCAAATAGTTTCAACGTTGGCGATTTTCCAGCCGACAGATGTGTTATACATCCATACCATCACACTAACCGGCCTGGAATCAGCTTTGTATGACACTTTTGAGATTACCATATTGTCTTTGTGCCAAACGGGTTCGACTGCGATACCTTCAAAGGTTTTTATTACCGGGCTGGCAGCAAGTGCGTCCTTCCCTGCTTCGAATTGTTGGCGGGATAATCCCACCAGGTACCGTCCTGCCTCCATATATCGATTCTGAGCTAAGCATGTTAAGTAGTCAGAGAAAACTTCCTGTATCTTCTGTACATCTACCTTGCTGACGCCTTTTAAATTAGGAGTTCCATTCAGTACAGGCAACACAGAAGCTACCCGGTACACTTTCCACCCGTTTTCATTTCGAAGCATTAAATCATACCAGGAAACGTCAACGTCTCCATCAGAGAGTGCGGTCTCCACGATAACCTGTGCCGATGCCCACCGTTTTGATGTGGCCATAACATTGATTTGTAAATCAACTATTTTGGCAGCGTACAGCGAACCAACCTGTTCTTTCCTGGTATTGATCGTATAAAGTGCCCGGCCGGATGATGTTTTTTCAACCTTCTTCCAATCTTGCTCGGCAAGGGCGGTAATAAATGTTTCTGCGGCCTCTGCCGGACCTTTATACATGAAATGGTTATAAATAAAATAAACAGTTGTCAGAACGGTTGTGAGAATTAAAACACTTATAAAAGCTATTATCTTTTGGTTTTTAATCGTTTGATCCCTCCTCACTCCGGTTATGAATTTTTGTTGAAGCCCAGCGAACAGGCTTTGCCGGGGTATCAGTGATAGTTTTTAAGTCCACCTCTGCCACTGCAACACACCCAGGGGCGTCTAAAACAACGTCAAAGGTACCCCCGGTACCGTAAGCAATTCCGGAATCTGTGACGGTAAACTGCTGCGGAAAACCCGACCCGGATAGAGGGTATGAACTTAGGGTATTGCCATCAAAGTCATACTGGTAGACCGCCTTGGCCCCGGATGCAATATAATTATCATCGCCGTTATACACCACCAGGGTATATTTGACCGGCGACTTTAGTGGTGAGTTGTTAATAGGGGCCATGGAACCGGAGTCAAGTTTTAAGTTATCTGCCAGTATGGCACGAAATGCGGCATGTGCACGGTCTGAATCTATACGTGGGTCTCCTTCAGCCTGGCTTCTTTCGGTCACCTGGTTGGCAGCTGCCTTAACTGCCTTTTTAAGGCCCTCTGTAAAATCAATTTCCGTATGAGTTACAGCCTGACTGTAATCCATACGCCACAGAATAAGACTCAATATGAGGGGGACAATGAATAAAAAAAACAAAAGCGCGTCTCCGCGCTCTTCTCTAACAGTCCTACGGATCAACTCTTTCACTGATCACACTGCCTTCCAGATTAATGTAATAGTCACTAGGGTTTCCGGCTCCCACAAGTCCCCCAATATTTAATCCATTCTGTTCAGGCTGGCACCTGATTTTTACGTTTATTAGGCTGTTTGCAACACTATCATTTCTCAATATCCGGACATCCCCTTGAGACTCCCGCGGGCAATCGATATCCACGATTGGGCAGTCAATCATTTCAAACTCATCACGCATAGCGTTTTCATCCTCCACGGTCAAATAGCCTTCGACCTGTATGCGGTCCAGGTAAGCATAAAATCTTGCCTTACCTTTATCATAGATGTCCATTTGATTGTTATAAAATATAGGTGCGAATACTAAAAACGTCAGAGGCACCACTACAAAAATTAGAGATAAAAGCGCCTGGCCCCTGGTATTTCTTACATTCCCGAGCTTCCTAAATCCTGAATATATAGTACGCCTATATCGTGAAAAGCTGAAAGGGATATGTTTAAATCCCCTACTATTGCAGCCGTGATTGTCACGATAATCCCGACACCTAGAAGGTAGGTTACTAATGAGGCTCCTTTTTGGCATTTTAAATACTCCTTTACCATATAGCTTTCAACTCCCTTAATAAAAAGTCCTAAAAATAAATTAACCCGGCTGGATACACCAACCGGGTCATTGTTTTAAAATTATTACGGTTGAGTTTGTAGTTCTTGAACTTTACCATCAATTGTGCCGGCGACAGAGTCGCCAACATCTTCAACAGAATCACCAACCGGTCCTAAAGCCACGACCACCGCTATAACCATGACTATTAAAAGCAGTGCGTACTCAGCCAACCCTTGGCCTTTCTCATTTCGCAAAAGCTTTTTGAGTTTGCTCAACATGTGATTACCCTCCTATTTAATATTGCTAATAGCATCAAATAGCACATTTTGTGCATAATAAGCAAAATTACCGGCAAATAAGCCAAAAATACTCATAGCCGGCAGCACCCTCCACAAAAGTATCCGCATTTTCCCTACCGCAAAGCTTTTTTCCTCCATGCTCGCAAGTTTATAGTCAATGTTGCGGGCACCCTGGTTTAATACATGCGCTACATTTTCACCTCCTGACTCGTATGCTCTTAGAAGGACATAAGATAGTGTTTCGGCTTCGGGTATGTTGATTTCCTCACGCAAATCTTCCAGAGCTGTGCGGGGATCAAAAGACCACCGTTGCAAACATCTTTGCACCGGTGGTCTTAGTGAGGGGGTAAGGGTTACTGCCATGCGGAGTGTATATGGCACGTTATACCCCGCTTTTAATCGTACACCCACAGCTTTAAAGAACGTGGATGCCTCGCGTAATGATCGGTAACGGTTCTCCTTTCTCAATAGTGTCTTAGCCATGTAACCAATAGCTATGCCGACAAACATAGTGACCTGCATGGCCACCATGTTTGTGGTTGATCCCCACATCAACATTATGGATGAAGCTATTCCCGTCAGGGCTCCAATCACAGGCAGCCAATCATAAAAACCCTGCCGGCGTTTTGGTTTACGCCGGATTTTTTTAATACGGTTTAATATCGCGGGCCGGGTTTTAGAAACATGCTGTAAAAGAGAGTAGATTATTACAGTTGTTAGGATAACAATTCCTGTTATCAAGATTATTAGGGATATTTGCACCATTACACCTCCATCTTGCGGATGGTCGTATAATCCATCATAGGCCCAAGTGCCACCGATAATAGGTAAAGGCAAATCAAGAATTTCCCTGCAACTGTTTGAGTCATGAATTCCCATGTGGTAGGAACAATTCCAGCTGCTATAGTATAAGCCGGGAAGAACATGAGTAATATTGCAACTGATAGTAACCGGTCTTGAAACAGTTTAGCAATATTTTCATGGAGCCGTTTACGCTTGGATTCCATCTCCTGGCCCAAATCAATAAACATGGGGGCTACCGCAGAGTTGTAGTAACAATCATAAGCCCGGGATATAAAGTCTCTGCCGTAATAAAAATCCAGATGCCGCATCATACGGCCCAGGGCTTCCTTCGGTTCATTAGTAGCAATAAGATCTCTTTCGGCCTGACGAAAGATACGGCCAACAGGATCGGGAATACTGCGCCCCGTATTCCCCAGGGCACGGGTAAGGTGAACTCTTTGCAGTTCCGAGGCAAACACGGGGCAGGCTTCTACCAGCTGGTCAAACTTCACCAGCCGCTGGCGAAGTATGATGTACAGAAAAATTTGTTCCGGAATAACAAAACCAATTGCCGCAATCAAAATAGCCGCCAGGGGATTGTTAAGGATAATGCCCGAAAAAAAGCCAGTGATTACAGCAAAGGTAAGCAAGATGACATACATACTGGCTTTAAGCCGGCTTTTCCGGCGCTTAAGGTGTTTTTCGACCTGTAGCATCCAGTTTGTTATAGTATCAGCGCCCTTTAAGTTACGCCGGTTTTTCCAGAGGCCCTGTGTGCTGGATATTATTCCAGACAGGGTAAAGTAAATTAAACCCGAAACGGGGACTGCCAGGATCGCGATAAACAATAGTAAGTAAGGTTCGGCCATTACAGCCACCCCACTCTGCGCAGTTCATCGTTTGAAGCGCCGTAAAGCTTCATCCTGTCGATAAACTCATCAAAGGGCTTATCTGGAAATACCCACTCCCCGTTCCAATATTCATCCTGCCCCCCTGCCCATTGTGCCAGATTGCGAAATTCTATTTTTTCACCCATGTCCTGGACGCAGGCGATTTCCAATATCTTTTTTATACCGGTTTTATGGTCACCATGGACAGTCACAAACGTATCAAAAGCTCTTATGGCTTGCTTTTCTGCTACTTCATGAGTTAACCCACTGTTACGGGCCAAAAGAAGGTCTGCAATGCCTGCCAGCGCTTCTCTGGCGTTCCTGAAGTGGCTGGTACTCCAGAAATGCCGTGACCGTTCTCCGGCCATTATAGCGGCATCAATCTCATCCAGGCGAAACTCACCAAAAATGAGGTGAGTGGCGGCAAATCTTAAACTACCGGCGAAAAGCTGTTCCAGTCTGCCGCCCGTTAATTGCGCGTGTTCTTCCATCTCCACCACACTTCTTTCCGGGTAGGTTCGCTGCAAGAACAGTTCCCGGTCACTTTCAATTGACACTGACCGGACCGTTATGTCCAGTTCGCCCGTTAGTAATCGCAACCAGCTGCTCTTACCACTTTCCGGCGGTCCAATAAATAATATCCTTGCCCCGTAACGGGCAAGCAGAGATAAACTGTACCAAATTCGCTCGTTAACAGTACCGGTTTTAATCAGGTAATCCTTGGTGAGGTCTATGGCCTTTAACTTCCGGAGGGTGAAACATGTATACTCTGTTAAAGGATTTCTAAAGGCCGTTAGCCGCGATTCATCTTGCCGCACGCACTGTACCGTGGGATGTGAGTCGTCAAAATGTGTATCCTGGTCGTGCTTTATCATTTTTAAAACTAGATTGGTTACATGCCTGTTATCACGGAATTTGATATCCGGGACCCTTTCGATTTTACCCATGCGGGATATACTTACCATGTCAGGCCGGTCAACATATATTTCTATTACCTCCGGGTCGTAAAACAAGTCATGTATTACATCCAGTCCCCAATTTTTTTTGAATACTTCGTAAGCTAGTTGGTCAGTGGTCAGTCCTTCTACTCTTAGATCAAACTGAACTATAAGATATTTTATTTTTTCCGTTAATTCTTTCGAAGTTTTGTGATCACCGGAACTGGCCAGGTCCTGAAGTTCACTCATGGCAACCAGTTCTTCTTCAGACCACCTGGTGTTATCTGTAGTTATTTTGCCGATCAATGCGGCACATTCGTCAACTGTCTTGGGAATCTCCGTTATCTGTTCCGGCTTGTCCTCCTCCGTTATCTGCCCCTTCACTTTGGTTAACAACTTTTTCAGTTCCATTGGCTGCGTTAACCCCTCCTTCTTTCCCGTTTTTAACTGCCAGCACGATATTGGTTTTCCCGGTTGCGGCCCCGTCTACTACCTGGCCGGTTTCCGACGGCTTAACAGCTAACCTTATTACAGCGGGTGGCTTAGTGGACGACAGGGCTTGGACTGCTTTATCAGTTATGCCTTCACTCTGATCGGAGTAAATACTGTTTCCCTGCCCATCCCATACATTAAGTACAATGGCGTCCCTGGCTACGGGCTCCCTTTGTGTTATGCCTGATTCGCTGTCCAGCACCAGTTTATATACGTCCACCCTGTTTCCCGGCACTGCCCCGCCTGCGCGTGCTAAATCTACATTTACACTTACAAAGTCATAACCCTCTAATATGTTTACCCCTGTTAAACGGTTGCGGTTTATCTTCTCGCCTTTGTAAATGGGCGCAGTAGTAATCTTTCCTACAATATCATTTGCGTTGGTCAGAGTATCCGATCCGGCACTGCCGGCAGGTATATCTTTTAGTGCAAGGTCACCAGGTGTAATTTCATAATACACCGGTAGATCCCGGCCCGGCACCGGTATCTGCACCGTCTCCTGTGCAGTGGCCATCTGGTTTTTGAAATGATAACCTCCATACCCGACCATGGCTATACTAATAACCAAAGAAGCTAGGAAAAGTTTGTTTATGCGTGGTTTTTTTAATCCTAACTTTAAACCCAATTTTTGCTCACCTACCCCTGAAAAAGTTTGAAGACAATCATAAGTAAATTAATGTCCAGCAATAAAAGAATAAGGTTTGTCCATAAGCCAAGAGCAAGACAGAAGCCGAAGGCTATTACATTTGGAGGGACTTGTGCATTATCATCCGGTAATGTCTTTGCTATCGGTGTTTCACGTTGTCTCACAACTCTTGAAATGGACCATATTATCCCTAATATGCAAGAGATAAAAAGGACGACCATAAACTCAAAGGGGCCTAGCCAGGCCCCGAGCCCCGCCATTAACTTCACATCACCCATGCCAAGCTGATTCAGTAAAGCCCAGGGCAGACTGAATACTACTCCTACTGCAACACCTAATAAGGACGCCTGCCAGTGGCCAGTGTATAAACCATATAAAATACCCATCAATAAAATGGGTATCGTAAAGACGTTCGGCAAACGATAAGTTTTTAAATCGGTTAAGCCAGCTACTGTAGCAGGTATAATACACCCCCATAGAAATTGAGTCTCTTGCCAGTATCCCGCATAAAGCCCATATAAGAGACCGATTAATAAAACGGAGATTTTAAGGATATTTGGTGGCAGAGGATACCTTATTTCGATATAGGTACCTGCATTAGTAGGCATTATACGGCCCCACATAAAAGATAATGGCCACTCCAAGTGTTTAGCCCCCCTTCAATAGCAGGCGATCACCCACTTCTGTACCCGTATTATTTAATGTCCCGACTGCAAACTCAAAAACATGTACTACATCCGAATAGAACCCGGTGGCTCGCCACGGGCGCATGTTTTCTTTCGTGCCCACTACCCGCCAGTCTTTGGATACAAAGATTACATCAACGGGAAAACGCATAAAAAAGGTGTGCACGGAAGAGCACGGGCGCAGCCATAAGGAATAACCAGATGTTATTTGAGGCCGGCCCATTAAACCTTTAAGGCGTGAAATAAAGGTAAGAGCTGGCTCAATATTGTTAGCTAAAACACTATCTTTGGATCGGTTAACTAATTGAACCATTTTTACGTCCTCCAAACAAACATTTTAATTGAAATTCTCCTTTTGGATCGAGAACAGTTAAATCGTTAACTGATTCAATTAATATTACCTTTTGATCGGAGGGTGTATATTGGGATAAATGTTTAAGAACTGTGGTCATTCCGGAATCAGCGTTATTGTCAATTTCTGTTTGTCTTTTTGACATAAACATCTGTTGAAGAAATCTTGATCTTTCTTGGCAGTTCATAATAAATACCTCCCTGGTTAATTTGTTGGAATATCATAGGTTGTTCTAATGCCCCTATCTTCTTTGTCCCAATAAAGCAGTGATGGAACCGCTTCTACCGCAACGTCCAGTTCATTAACAAAATAGGTTTCTTTGTTAAAGCCTGCTGCAATATTGTGGGCCGACTGAATATCTTCAGGGTCTTCTACCCACATGGCCAACAGTGGTAAATCATTACTGATCCGGGGAATGTACTCCTTGCACGGTTCGCAATAGGGATACCATAACAAAACCTGTGATTGTTTAAGGTCTACCTTAACAATATCACCGGCAAGGTCGTATACCTTTATCACAGAAGGCTCTTTCAATTCGGCTTTTTCGGTTGAAACTTCAACTATCTCAGGCTTTATAAATTCTCCACTAGCATTGTTCAGGTTCGAGGATGCAAATACAACGTTCCCTACACTAAACGTCAAAATCATTGCTATTACTACTCCGGATATTTGACTGTGTTTAATCGTTTTCTCCGTAATAATATAACTCAGGAAAAGAGCCCCATTGACAGCAAGAATAACGAAACAAACATGGCACCAATTACCGGCTAAAATTCCGGAGAAAAATATTCCGCTCTGGATACCAAGACCTATCGGCAATACCCAGTCCAACACTTGTTTTCTCTTGTGATGATATAGAAAAGCGGTCAATAAAAAATAAAATGCCCCGATGTTGGGCAGTAAGGTGTTAAAGAAAGTTAAATCACAATTAACTGTGCATACTTCCGGAGCCAGGAAATACGAAAGGGATAACGCAAATCCTGTTAAGGCAAAAAGATAGAACAAACCTTTTCCCCCTCTCTATCCTTGCTTGAATAGACGACCAAGGATACCAGCTATACCACTGCTGTTTTCTTCTGTTTTTATCTGCCAATCAGGGCATAGCTTGCTTAGAATATATTTTACCTCTCCTGTGAAATCCGATTTTGAATTGCTTAGAATAATATTTTCTTTTTCACCGTTTATTTGTTTTAATAAATCCTGGGTCTCGGGTAAAAAACCCAAGAATTCAAACTGACTGTTGTCACTTACAGAATAGTAATCATTTATTTTTGCTGTAAGTGCCTTGCGGAAGTGTTTTGCTTCTAGTAATCCAGGATAGCCTATTCTGTTTAAGACTATAAATGACCGGTTAGTTAAACCGAGGCGTTTTAAGGTTGGCAATAATTGTATAAATCCTACCAGACTACCATAGTCCGGTGTTAGGGTAATTAAAATAATATCTCCATGAAGTAATAATTCCCCAGTTTTTATGAGACTGGCTGGTAAATCAACAAATGTTATTTCACATTGGTTTTGGAATTGAATGATAATGTCAGCCATTTTTTCTGAAGTTATTTCCAAATGGTTATCGGTTGTAATTACACCTGGTATAACGTGTAAGTTGTCAAGTGCAGGGTGCTGTATTTTTGATGAAGTATAATCTTTACCATTTCCGTCTCCAAACAGGATAGAACCAGCTGTATTTATAATTGAATCATCAGTCTCTAATCCCAGTGCAGTAATAACCTTAGGGTATTCAGCCAAATCAACTATTCCTATAGGACGTCCATTGGGGATGTGTATTGCAGATGCCATGGCCAGGGAAGTGAGGACTGTGGTTTTTCCCATTCCTCCCCCGGGGGAAATAGCCATCACGGTTTTATTACGCACAAATCTGGCTTTCTCCACTACCTTTATTTTGGTTTCAAAATCTGTACTTGTTTTAGTAGTGTTATTTTCAGCTGTAATATCTCCCCGTAGAACATCTTTAATGACGTCTTGAGGGACGTTGTACGTTTCGGCTATTAGCTTAATTTCAAGGCTTTCAGCCATTATTTTAATTTGCTCAATATCTTCTTTTGAAAACAAATGTGCTTACCCCCTTTTAAACAGCTTCTTGAAAAAGTTTTGTTTCTTATTTTGGCCCCCGTTTTTTTGATAATTATATCCCGCTATATTTGCAATTTCTTCAGCTACGCTATGCCATTGACTGTAAGGATCGTCTAACCCAACTACATCACCTTTATAGCCTTTAAGAAGGTGTGCATCCCAATCGGCAGGTATAGTTGCTATAATGTCGGGCAGTTGCTTTTTAGGTACATTTTTTTTAAAACCCGCTAGGAACGCATCTTTAACTATTCTTGCATTATGTGCTTTAGGACTAAATTTGTTTAATATTATGCGTATGTTTTGCGGGTGTACTCCCTGGCGCATTAACTCCGGTGCAAATCTGGCCGTATCAGATTCACTGAATTCCGACTGATCTACAACCGCAAGGGCGAGGTCACACATTTGTAATACTTCAGGCACCCAAGGTGAAATTCGGAAGTTTGCTGGGGTATCTGCTATTACTAATGGAAACCTGTCAAGTAAAGTTCTAACTACTTCAGCTAACTGGCCCTTTGGGAAAAGGCTTTCTTCTGGAATTGTTTTGGATATAGGTCCTGGTAGGATGTTTATATTCGGATGTTTTGGAGCCTTTACTATTACTTGATCTAAAAGATACTGAACCCCCCTGCCACGTCCTGCCAATGTCTCGATACCGTGGTCAATGCTTTTTAATGAGAACATATCAGTGACATTTGGAGACCCAAAATCAATGTCAATAATGGCCACCTCAAGTCCAACCCCGGCCAGAGCATGGGCAAGAGTAACAGCGGTTGTGGTTTTTCCTACCCCACCTTTGTTTGCTACAGTTGCTATAAGGGTGCCGGATTGTCTGTTCCACATACTATTAGGTTGGTGTTCATTAAATACTGGAGCAAATTGTAATCTGGATTGGCTTTTTTGTGTTATGTTATGTTTCTGCTGCCGGTTATTAACGTGTTGTTGTTGGTAATTGATATCATCATTTTCTACATTGTATTGGAAAGTTTGTGCGTCTTCCTGTTCGGGTGCTGTGTTTCCCTTATTATGAGATTGTTTTTCCTGGTTTACATTATTGGTTTTAACTTTGACCGGAGCTTTTTTTATTTTGAAACGCCGCCCCTTAGGGATGTGGCTAGAATCATATTTTTTTGTTTCACTTCCGGTCTCGATGCTCGCGTCCTGGGTGTTATCATGGTTTAAAACTGATTCAATAGCCCTTGTTGACTCCACTTCACTACTAATATATTCTTTTTCTAATAATGTTTCTTTGTTGTTTAAAAGGGCTACTGGCAGTGTATATGGTCGATCTCCAGGGGTTTCAGGTATTTTACCGGTAACGATATTTGTTATTCCAAAACTTTTAGCCATTTTGGTAAAGGCTTTTGTTTTTGCCGATACCGGCCCAACCAGAACAACCAATCTGCTGTAAGGCTGAACTAAGGGCAGTTGTTTAAGTAAATGCTCAATATTGCTAGCTATATCTAGAGTGAACACTATTACGTTCGGCTTGGTTTTAAGATTATATAATTCTTCTTCGTCGTGAGCGACTTCAAAAGCCCAGTCTTTAAATTCGGGCAATCCTTTAAGTTCAGATTTGATAATCTCAGCAGTGCTGATTGAATTATCTTGTTTTGGAGTAGCAATTATGCAACGCAAATGAGTACACCTCCGTTTTTTTGGGTTCATAAATAGAAAACCCTCGCATTAGCGAGGGTTATATTTTAGAAAGATATAAGCGGTCTTGGGATGCAGCCTGGACAATTATAGGTTCTTTGTCTGGCGGCACCTCCACAGCAATACTAACCGGGATTGGGGTATTTAAGCCAGTAATGTCACCAAGTTGCTTTTTGCGGTCAGGCGTAATCTCTTGACCGTTGGAATCTAGGCAATGAGTAACCCGTGCATTTTCTAGAACTACTTGAGATGTCGGTGCTTCCCGGTTATTGCTTATTAAGTTTATATTTACACGTTCACCAGCAATGGCAAGAGCTGAGCTGGATAAATCAACGGGAATATACACTTCCCGGAACCCTTCAGTTCTTCCTACGCCTTCACCGATAGCGCCCGGGTAAATATATTGTCCTTTAATTAACGATACTTGGACAGGTTTATCAATAACTTCTTCCATGTCGTTAACTAGCCCTTCAGCCATAATTTCAGGTATTTCAACTGTATTTATATTGTCTTCTGTGAAAACCTGCCCAGCCGGAATATACGCCGTGGTTTGCAGCACTTCGGTTGTTTTTGCAACTTCATTATATTTTTTGTTGGCCGCCTGCCATATACCGAATGTAAATGCTATGGCAAGTACCACTGAGAGAATTATGCCTATTTTTTTTCCCATGAAAGACCATTACACCTCCGCTTTTAAATTCAATACAGCACCAACTCTGTTATGTTGTTTATTTGTTTTCCTTCCGGTAAGGGGTGGCCGTGGGATAGGCCACTGCCCTTTTTCCCAGAAGGCATATTCTTTTTTACTTAAATCTTGGATCAGTTTTCTGTACTGCCCTGGTACGGGGATCTCTGTTTCCCAAATAAATAAGTAGCCTGAAAATCTTGCTTGAACCACCATAAGGTCGTGATCAATTTTTTTCATCAGCTCAAATGGGTCACCTTTAACATTAAGGTTAAGATGGACTTCAAAGGCCCCCTTTTCCCCGGTTTTAATCTTGTTTCCCACCAAAACCCGTGCCCACTTTGGGTGAATGGGAAGCAGGACCAGTGTTTTAATGCCTAGTTTTTTAGTCATTTTTGTGGCCCGTGGCAATTGGACTAGGTGAAACCATGCAAAAGCAAAACAAGGTATGAGGAAACCCCACAGCCACAAAGAGTGTCTATATCCCAGGGCAAATGCCAGGAACATTAATGTTGCGGCTGCGTATGCCCACCACAGAAAAACATCACGTCCTTTTATACCCATGATAAACCATCCTTTTCTAATATGAGGGGAACGTATATGTCATGTTATACGCCCCGGGCAAATAGGTAGACACCGCCCGGCCCTCGGCATGGAGGGGAACGGTTATAACAGGTATGAAATTGCCAATTTTAAATTCAAAATCATACGTAATTTTTGCCCAAACCGGTGTACCCCATGGCTTTGGTCCGTTCGGCGCTGAAACTTCGACTTCTAAGTTTGCTGTTGTTAAGTTAAGGTCATTTACAAACTCGTCTAAATGACTATCAGTCTGCGTAGTATAACCTCCGTATTTCCCCTGTGACACAGCCAAAAACTGCGCCTGGTTTTGCATAGCGTTCCACTGACCCACCATACCAACCATCATGGCCCCGCCTATTGACATTACCATGATTAATAGCAGCACAAAAAAGAAAGCAATAATTTTATCAAGCATAACGCACAACACTCCTTCTGCTATCGCCCTATGGTTGGATTAATTGGCCTATTATGTCCCACACTTGTTTTCCAGTGTTTTCGACTGTTACCGGAAACAAAACTTGTGTTACTATTAACAACATTCCTACTACAGACAAAAGTATTGACCTATACATGTCGAGGAGCAAAATACAACACGTCCTTTACAGGTTCAAACTTCCTCTTATTGAGCTGATGGCATCGTTCCAAATTGTTTCAACTGTATCCGGGGCATAAATTAATGCTGCGCCAATGGCCGCGGCGCTGACTAGGGCCAAGCCTATTACAGTAATGAAAGTCTTAAGATCCCCTCGTTCTTCTTTAACTATTTTTTTAACTAATTGAAATCGATTCATTTTATATCCTCCCTTGAGTTTTAATTTATTTTGTGCTTTTTACAACCGCAAAGTATTCCATGGGAGTAGAGATATATTGATTCCCTACAAAGGGAACATTTGCACTCAAAACCGGTACTTCTATCTTGGCTATATAGCCTGGTTGTCTGGCCTCACCTCCTGGTACCGGATCACCTGTATTCACGCTCTTAAACTCCTGCAAAATTATAGGGCCTGGGAATGGTGATCCAGGTTGTGGATTAAACACGTTATTACTTACAGTGGTTTGGGTCACTTGCGAAAACTCATACTTGAAGTGTGCTTTGGCTTTGTTCTTGTTAAGTTCTGGCTGATTCAAACCACCGCTCATATTTGAGGCCTGTGCTG
This sequence comes from Bacillota bacterium, assembly GCA_009711705.1. GTDB lineage: Bacteria > Bacillota > Desulfotomaculia > Desulfotomaculales > VENG01 > VENG01. Next base: position 48,621 of record VENG01000001.1, on the reverse strand, counting down.
CAAAGTCCATTGTCGATCCGAACCACATAAAAGCTGCTGTTGATTTACTTTTGGCTCCAAAACCTAAGCCTGTAAGTATTGCTGTGGCCGAAAATATTAAAACTATGAACATGGCTATTGGAATTGAAGCAAGAAAACCCCGGTTGTCGTTTAACAGAACCATAACCTTACTGTTTTTAAAAGATGTCCGAACATGATTAAAACTAGTAAGCAACCGATTACCCAACCTAACATAACCACTATTCTTGATATTTTCACCTATCATCCCCCAAAACTCCCTGTAACCTGGTTCATAAACACTTGAATCCCGGGATAGCCGTATATGAGTAAACCGGCAGCCATTCCCAGAATACATAGCAGGGTGATATATGCTACTTTAGCTGTAGTTGCCCGGTTAACAGTCTCGCTCTCAATCTCTTCTATTTGATCTGAAAGGTCAGAAAAGGCATCAGAACCCTGCCCTCCCCCCATCCAAAGTGATAATATGCGGGAACATATTGTATCCATTAGAGGGTGTTTTGCTCTTCTTCTAAGATTATCAAGTGCTTCATCAGCTCCCCCGCTGCGGTTAATTTCCTCCCACACAGTCCACATTTCGCTTTTAAGGGGATCGGACAGAAACGGGATGGTAAGTTTGATAGATTGAAGTAAGGTAATAGAACCTACCGATAGAAATGCCGGTATAAAGTTTACAAGGGTTGGCATACTGTCAAACATACTGTCCTGCCAGCGTTTGAATTCATTTTGCAGTACAAATTCAAGGCCAATTAAAATCAAAATACTTACAACTACAGCCAACACAGTTGCCCAAAAACCAAGGGGCTTAAAACCTAAAACCAGAATCACACCTGCGCTACCGAGGGTGCTGACCATAGCAATTTTTACAACTTCATCTTTCGATTTCTGTATCACGTCCAGCTTTTGGCCGCGTTCACCGGTAATAAGCCTTTGTTCAAACCTTCGCCTGACAGAATCAATAGTTATATCTACCGGTGCAACGCTATATCCTATTGGCACAAATAGAAAGAAAAATAACCCTGTAAGGCTGAAAAAAAGACCTAATGTTAACAAAGCCAATTAAATATGCCCCCCTTTCTTTTAAGCTAAATCGCCTGATTGTGTGATTTTGTATGCCATTAAAATTATGCCTACCGTTAAAGCCGAGCCTATTGATAAAACCAGCTTGCCAGAAGTGGTATCGAATAAGTGAGCCAGAACAGTAACGTCCAGGACCAGGCCAGAGATGAGTAGGCCGATAACAAAGAAGGCGGCTATCCTGGGTTCATGCATTGCCTTTTTACGTTCAGCCATGAGCTTGTCCCGCTGTCTTAATGCCCTGGCCAATTTCTTTAAACCTTGGGATGCTGCTTTAGGCCCGCCGGTTTGTTCAGCAGCGGAGATAATGGCTGATACGGCACTAAGTTCCGGAAGTTTATATTTTTTACTTAAAGCTTCGAACATTTCCGGGAACGTGGTGTCAGGGTTAAACTGGTTTTGAGCTAACATGTTGTTGAAGTCCGTGGCGAAGGGTTCAGGTATTCGCCTACCACTTATTTGTATAACCTCTGGTGTTGTCTGGCCGGCATCAAAAAGCCCTGATGAACTGTTTATGAAGTCTTTAACTATTCGTCGGAGCTTTTCTTTTCGACGGTTTTGAATGAAGTTAATTATCCAGACTGGAAGCAACCAGCCGAGGATTGCCCAAAAAATCCCGGCCAAAGGGGTTTTAAACACGATACTGCCTACAATTAAAAAAAAGGCTGCTCCAGTTGCCTGTACCCCTCTTTTTATTAGTATTTCTTTTAGGTTTTCTAGCCGTGAGAAATCACCAATCAGAATACTGTAAAAAAGTAGCAACAAACTTAAAAACAGTAATAGGCCCCACACTATGCCATCAACTCCGAATATAAATATTTTTCATGTATCTTTTCATATTCATCCTTCATGGTTGCTCCCCGAAAGGTTAACTGACCAAGCCGTTCCGGTGTTATCGGGTTTTCATAGATCCAACGGCGGGTTTTTCCTTTGGAACGGGCCAATTCACCGGTATCGAACCGTATTATAGGGCGGTACCCTTCCTCATTCACTTCCACTAACTCCATGAGGGCTCTTTTTCCGGAAGTGTCCTTGTCTACGAATATTAAAAAGTGAAACATCGACTGCATTTGCTCGTCCACCATATCCATGGGCAGGTTCACGTTCCCCCTCCGAAACATTTTCGGCATACGCTGTCGCAACTGGTTAACACTTCCGGCATGGCCACAGGTCCAGAAGCCGCCGGATGTTGATTCTGCTATCTCTGAAGCGGCAACTATTTCTGCGCCCCTTATCTCTCCTACAAGGGTACGGTCAGGGTTGTTCCTGTTAAACGCTTCACATATGTCGGTCATGCTGATGTATTTTGTTTTTCCTATGGTCACTTCCACCAGGTTTATACAGTTTCGAAGATGTGGGAATGAAAGCTCAAAACTGGTTTCCCCGATGAGCACCCTTTCCCATGGGTCTATGTGCAGGCCCAGTGCCCTTAAAAGAGTTGTTTTACCGCTGTCAGTGCGGCCGAACACCCCTAGGTTGGCATGACCTTTTACTAAAAGTTCGACCATCAACTCCACTACGAAGGGCGGAAAAGTCTCTGATTCAATCATTTTTTCGAGTGGCAGTGGTGGCCGTACCAGGGGTGATTTCCGGATTGTTATAACCGTACCTAATGGGCAAGCCTTAAACCCCATCACAGCAACCCGGGAACCGTCCGGTAACCATGCGTCCACTATGGGGTTTTGTTCATTAAATGGCCTGCCAGCACTTTCGCAAATTTTTTGCGCATATCGACGTACTTCATCGTCACTCCGGAACAATGTCTGCTTAGCTTCATGTGTTCGGCCTTCCTTTCCGTAGAAAACCCGTGGTCCTTCGGGTGAGGGGTTAACCATTACTTCGGTTATATCCTCTGCCTCCGGCCCGTTAAAGAAGGGGTCTAATTTTCCATAGCCGGTAGCCTGACCGATAATCGTGGCGACGAATTCTTCTATTTCGTTAGGGGCCACCTTTTGATGGGCTGCAACCTCTTGACGGATTACTTCTTCTGCTTTAGCCCTATGCTCACCAATTAATGCTTTTTCGCCTAACCATGTGTTTTTCTGAAAGATTGCTATTGACAGTTCATCAATAATTGTTTTCTTCTCTTCTTGAGTGATTTCAAGCCAGTTTTTTGAGGCTTCTTCCATGTGATTAATCTCCTTTCTTATTGAAGATTCATTTATTGTCCCTTCTAAAATAGAAAAACCCCCTTTAACTATATGAAAGGGGGTTTAATAGTTCTGCTTAATTTGCTAGCGAATTTACTCCGGTGCCATTAACAAGAAGTTTTGTTTTCACGGTATAAGTTCGGTGTTTCGAATAATCGTTCCAGTCAACGCAGCATGGTCTGCAATCATCTTCACCGCAACATGCCCTGCGCCCTTTACGGTATTCCCAAAGCATGGTATATGTTGTTTCGATATCATAATAAGTTGGACCCGGTACCATCTGGCCTTTTAAATTATCATAAATTTGTGCTCCGTTTAATGACCAGTCTTCCTTAAATTGTACTGTAGCTGTTTTATCACCTGTTATTGTCATAGCTTTAGATGTTTTTTCAACCGGCTCAACGGGACTTCCAAATGTGAAATCAGGGTGTCTTTTGGGAAACTTTATAGTTGCTGATTCTAGTTTCCAAGTTTTCAGTCTGTAGCATGATCCCAAGTCCGGAGCATCCCTGGTTTTTAGTCCTGCCGTAACTATATCGGTCCATTTTGCTGTGCCAGGTGTACGATTTTCGGAGGGAATGTAGTTGCCAAATTGATCTTCTCCACCCTGACTCGTGGCAGTTAGATATAAGTTGTCGTTTATAATCGGTTCAAGAGCATCTACGTTTATTGTAACTTTGTCTTTATTGTCTTCCCAGGTAGTTTCATCAGGTGGCATATTATGGCCCGGGTTTACTTGTAAGGTTACTAATGTATCCCTATCGGGCATTGAGAACGGGAAGGTTAAGTCTCGCGTTTCGTCTACTGTTACTTCACCTTCATAGACTTTGTTGCTGTCCAGGTACCATTGCACAAGTGTTGTAACGGGTGTATCGCTTTCATTGGTTATTTGGCCGGTTATGGTTATACTATCACCCGGGTTTGGATCTTCGGATGGTATGGATGTTATTTTTGCTTTTAGGTTTTGGTTTTCCTTCGGCACCCCGTACCAGGTAACAAGCATCGGCGTATACCAGCGCCAGCCTTGGGCCATATTGGAGAAGTCCCGGTCGTCCATACCTAAATCTGCACGAACGGCAGGGTCTTTAAGGTCCATTAGCTCGGGCTCCAGGTCGAATTTCTTTAGTACGGTGACTGTGCCTTCTTCTAAGTTTAGACTCTCGCGAGCTGCTGAGTAACTATTGGGTAGGTATCTTAGATATTTTATATCAAAATCACCCCAACTTTCAGACCGGCCGGCATTTGCAAGTTCATCATCCGTTAAGGTGAAGTTGTGATCTATCGTCGCCCTGGTCGGCGTAAACTGGCTTGCATATTCAGACTCTGGATAAGCGTACGTTTCTCGTACTTTTTTATTTTCTAGCCCGTACGGATCATCATCGCCGCAATCGTCGGTGTCCTGCCATGTACCGTCTGTGTGCTGCCATACATCAAAGCTGCCCAGCTTAATTTCATGTAAAATAAACTGCTCCTGGGGATTGGCAAAAGCCATTCCCGGGAGCAGTAGCAGGGTAAAAAATAAAACTATTAACTTAGTTAGTCGCATTTTTTAATTATCCCCCTTATATAACGGGTTTTTAATAGCCAGTGCTTGATTGCTGTATAGTAACATTATATGAGTAACATCTTCGATTTTGGTACCGCCGCCTGGGTCAGCATCCAGGCTGACGTAGTAGCCGTGGGTAAAGGGGTTGCTGCTGTATTCTTTTAAGGTGTTAGCCCTTTGTACAGAAACGTCATTACCTTTTGCAAGTACAAGTATTGCTGGTACACGGGCACTTCCATCTTGTTTAACATAAACCATGTCTGTCCTCACATCTACATCATAAATAGTTTTATAACCATTGCCTTCACCCATCATAACCGGATTTTGCCGCAGTTCCTCCACCGTCATATCCATCCTACTGGCCCCCGGTTTCGTGAATTCGTGAGGAATAGCTTTTCTCTCGGCAACTTCATAATCATTTGGGTCAAGTGGTTCGCCATCAAATTCCACTGCTTCTGCGTTGTCGGGTTGTTCTTCAACGGGTTCCTGCGGCGTTTCACCACCAATATAATCAATTACCCTGTCAATGTCTGGCTTTTCTGTCCCCTTGGGATAGCAAAGCACAACATTGTTTTCCCCGTCCCAGGCTACTTCATAGCCTAACGCTTCGGCAACCCACCGTGCAGGCAGGTAGGTGCGGCCCTCGGTTAACAGAGGAGCTACGTCCATAGTTTCAGCCTGGTCGTCACTTACGATCTCCTTACTGCCCACGGCCAGCTCCACCACCGGCATACCCGGCTGATCCAGTGTAACCGTTGGGCTCTCCCAACCAATATGCTTGTCCACTACGCCCAGGGCGTTACTCAGGTAGCGGATAGGTACAAAAGTCCGGCTGTTTTCGATAAATGGCTCTGCATCCATCTTCTTTCCCGGAGTTTCCCCGTTTACAAAGTATTCATTGCTGCCGATTACAAAGACTACGCTTTTGACAAGCTCCTGCCGGTCGTAAACGTCCAATTGGTTTTTATCCCCGGCGGTGGCCGCCGTTGCAAAGGCTACCAGCAAGGCCAGACAAATGACAATAATCAACGGCTTTTTCATCAACCAGTCCTCCTCTATAAATTATTTTCAACTACTTTTTCCTTAAAATATCATGATGTCCGATAGCGTGGAGTATCAGCGTATCACTATTTCGTTCAAAGATAATCCTGATATCCATATTTACGTAAGCTTCCCAAAACGGAGCACCTTTAATTCGGTGTATTTGAAGCGAAGGGTGTTTCGGATTATCTACTAGCAAACGCAATGATTTTCTAGCTTGCTTCTGTTCAGTTTTTGATAACTTCTTAAAGTCTACCTTGAATGGTTTAGTTAGAATTATCGTCGGCATTTTCTTCACCAAGCACTTTCAATAAATCATCGGTATTGTCAAATGTTTCAAACTCCCCTTTTTGTAAAGCCTCACAGCTGCGTTTCACTTTCTCCTGCCATTCACTTGACCAGAAATATTCCTGGTTTTTATCGTGCCATGAAACGGGACGTATGAAAATCCCTCCATTTCGTTCCTCCAATGCTACATAATCACCTTCTTGAATGTTGATTGATTTTGCAATTTGGGCAAGACTGATTAACATGCGTTTTTGAACTTGTTGAATTTTTTCAGGCATCCGAATCCCTCTTTTCAGCTATTCTGTAATTACAGTTTAACCGAATTATGGGATTATATCAAGAACTATTGAAATTCTTGTTCTTTACCGGAACGACCCGTAAAACTCCTGCCTTTAGGTATTTTGTATTAATTTGTCTTTCCCCTTGTTCCTACCTTCTTTTTTAGCTTCATATAGCAACCTGTCAGCTAGCTCAAAAAGCTTTTCAAAACTATATGCATCTTTTGGATAGGAAGCGCACCCAAAAGAACTGGTTACTGTAAATCTGAACGTCTTTTTTCACGTTGAATAATCTGTGTTCCACGGCACTTCTTATCCGTATCTTTCATTAATAATCTCTCCCTCGGTTGAAAAATTTCACGACATATAATGAACTCGCCCTTACTTCTGTTTTGAGTTGGCGCTGCGTCCAGTTGTCGTCCACAGGACTTGATAATGTACCGATTTCCAGTCCTACAGGAGTTTACTTGTTTGTGGTATCCCCCCTCACTGTTAAACAACTAATAACGTAACAGTTAATATCTTGTGCAAAATATATGTCAATAAAGGAGAATATCTCCATTTGTGATAGATCGCAAGTAATTGGGTTACCATCATAATTCAAAAAGATGAAATTTACATCGTTACTCATTTCGGGTTTTAACTTGTGTGTATCATACCCCCATGCAAATATACACTTTAAGAACCCTTCAAGTTGTTCAGGTTTTACGATGTACATTCCTGACTTGTTCCACAATCTGGCATCCACTGTAATGTAATCAATGGTATTTTGCAGTTCAATTACACATTTGTATGTTTTGCTTCGGATGGGAATTCTAAGGTTGGTATCTAAAACCGTGACATATTCAAACTTATAAAACGTTTGAGGAATGACAACCAATTCATACTCTAAAGCCTTGTCAATCAATTTATAGAGTGACATTTTTATAACCAGTAAGATTGCCTTGATATTACTTTCGCAGGAAATAATTAATTTTTCTTCCGTAACACATTTACAATCCAACGATTTATTTAGTCGTCTAAAATTCATAAAAAGACCCTTCCTAGTCTTGATACGTTTACTTGGCTTGTTCACCTTTATTTCTCCCATTGTTTTTTGCTTTATATAAAGCTTTATCTGCTAAATCAAATAGTTTATCAAAACTTGCAGCATCATCAGGATATGAGGCACAACCAAATGAACAAGTCAATTTTATTTCGACTCCTTCTTTAATGTCGAAAGTCTGACTTTCAACAGCCTTTCGTACTCTTTCTCCTATTCCAAATACTTTATCCCAGGCCGGTGTGAGTGCAATGAATTCTTCACCTCCAATTCGGGCAAAAAAGTCTTCCTCCCGCAATGTGGAGTCTACAACGGCAGCAAATATCTGGAGTGCTTTATCTCCTGCCTGGTGCCCATGAGTATCATTGATTTTTTTAAAATGATCTATATCCAGCACAATAATCCCGAATCCCTCACTTTGCCTGTTCGCCAATTCCACTGATGTTTTTGAAGCGTCGTCAAAAGCTCTACGGTTAGGTAAACCAGTAAGCGGATCGAGGTACTCAGGTTTTTCTTTGTAAGCGGGCCATTGAATATTTAAGTAAGCATGTTCTTCATTGAAAAATAGAGCTGGAGGAACAGAGCGCCATTGTGCCAGGCTCAGGTTTTTCATGGGTCACAACACCTTTGTTAAATTATCCACCCGTTCTTTAACCGGTGGGTGGGTAGCGTGCAGTCTCACCCATATGCTTTTATCCTGTTTTATGTTCACGTGCTGCAGCTTTTGCAAGAAAGATTTAAGACCTTGACCGCAATTACTCTTAGCAGCAAACTCGTCAGCTTTAAACTCTTCTTGCCTTCCCACCGACAGTAAACTCAAATCAAATACTTTTTGCAGTATGCTCCACAAAATTCGCAGTATAGCTGCAAATAGACCAAAGGTTATGGCTACAAAACCACCTGCTGGATTATGTTCACTGCTCATTGCCGCGCTTATTGAGGCAAAAGCGGCACTTATTGCGACCATAAACCAAGCCGCTACACTTCCCATAGCATTCATGGTCATGGCCGCTGTACGCCGCTTTGTGTCCCCATTCTGTAAGTGTCCTATTTCGTGGGCAATTACTCCTTCCAGTTCTTCTTTGCTCACGTTATCCAACAGGCCTTTGGTTACAGTGATTGTGTTGAGGCCAATTGCATAAGCGTTGGGCATTTGTTGATCAGCTATATAAAGTTCAAATTGGTTGTTTTCCAAACCAGCCCGGGCTAACACATTTTTTATAGCCGTATTTAGCACCGTGGTTTCTTCCTGATTCGGTTTTCTTACACGCAATTGGGAACGGGCCAAGGCTTCTCCGGAAGGGGATAGGGCCAGGCCGGTTAGTCCGCCCATAAGGAGCAGTGTAATCAGGATAGATAGCGGAATTGAATTAACAAATACGGCTACTACTATCCATACCATAAAGCCGTTAATAATAAAAATAAGAGGAAGCATGCTTCCACCTCCATGTTTGAAAATCTTTTATTAATTCAAAATGTCGTCCAATATTGTTTCAAATGGGTTTTCATCAAGCAATAAACAATAGGGTTTTCTTTGGTTGGCCGAGGTAATTAATTTTTCATGGATGTAAGGGATGGTAAACTGTGACCCGGAATTTCTTTCATCCCAGTTAACTGTATGGGTTTGTAATTTTAAGTCAAGCCTTTCCAATTCTGTTAACTGGTCATTTATTAATTCACCTTCCTGCTTACCCCCATGTGTAGGCACGATCAATCTACTAGAACTCTTTAAGGCCGCAAATGTTACCGGCATTTCAAACACCGGGCTGGTATCAATGATTGTGACAGCCGGTTTTCCATTTACATGGCGGCGATAGATTAATTGAATAACTTTTTCCAACACCTCCAAAGGAATGTCTGGTGTACCGAGATTGCCCAGCTTATTGCCTGCAGGAAGATAGTTAACGCCCCAACCGTAATCAACGAGCATTTTTGTTGCAATTTCCGGTTTTAAATCTGCACCGAAGGTCATTACCCCTGCTCCCCGGGCGTCATGCGATTCGTTAAGTGATGTGTTTGGTATCTTGAACCATTTATCCAAAACCGGACAGGTTAGGTCGTAATTAATTAGGGCTGTATCAAAGCCTTTTTCCGCAGCTGTTACAGCAAGGTTAAAGGCGGTTAGGCTTTTAAGCATTCCCCCCACAGGACTCCAAACGCTAATAATGTGGTGAGGAATATAAAGGACTGCTTGATCTGTTTTATTTTTGCCCTTAGATAGTTTTGGAATTGAAAATCCTATTTTAAATTTTTCCTTTGTTTTAAGGAATTTTTGAAACGGGCTTTCTTTTGGGGTTTTATTATTTTCATTTTCCTCTTTTTCCGGCTCCAATTTTATTTTACCGCGGGTTTTTCTTTCGTTATCTTCTTTTGGGGTATTACCACGCCCATCAAGTAAGGGTATTCCTTGTGATGCTGGTGTGGGGTTATTAATTTTGTTTATTACTTGGCCAACTGTGATTTCTCCAAAAAGGATATCGTAAACGCTAAGCCTGGCAACACCCTGTACTACAGGATCAGCTTGCTCAAGAGTACCGGCTAGAAAAACTATCCTGATGTCAAGGCTTCGGAGCTCATAAGCAATATCAATAATGTCGACAGTACCATCCAACCAGGCTGTTAGAACAACCACGTCAGGAACAGTTTTTTGCGCTACCTGCACAACCGCCTCTCGATACTGTACGGGTTGATGAACAACTTCTATGTTTTTTTCGTTAGCGACAGCGGTGTTCAATTCCTCAATATCGGTGGCCAGTAAAACCTTCAAAATATTACCTCCCCCTTTCTAAATTAATCCGTCAAATAAATAGCCGGGGTTTATCCAATGACTTCCTTGGCTGGGAATTATCAAGCCAAAATGAAGATGTGGGCCTGTGCTTCTTCCAGTACTCCCCACATAACCAACTACCTGGCTGGCATTTACTTTTTGGCCGTCTGATGTTGCATATCCGCTCAGGTGAGCATAATAGTAGTTATTGCCGTCATCACCTAATAACCATAGTTCGCGGCCTCCGATATCATTGAGTGCCCGATCACTTGCGCTGATCTTAACCGTTCCACCTATAACTGCCCTGAGTGGTGTACCACTAGGTGCAGCAATATCTACCCCTGTATGAGTATGATCACCACGGTCAGCACCAAAGTGGGCAGTAACCCACCACCCGTCCCAATCAACAGGAAAATAATAATAACCACCGGATCCAAGCACTTTCTGATCATGGTATTGGTCAGCTAGCTCCAGTACATGGTCTACATACTGCCAGGAGTGGTTATATCCATACAATGCTTCACGTTCGTTTTCTTCCCACCCAAGCTCATTGAGGTAATATGCTGCTGAGTAAATAGCATCGGCAGGGTCAAAGGGATTCGCTTCCCCGTCATTGTTAGCGTCTATCCCGTAAGCAGCCCATGTAGAGGGTAGGAATTGCATAAGACCTTCTGCCAGTTCCCCGGTGTAATTTTCATCACCAATTTTGTCGGGTTGAAAAGAGCTTTCAGTCTTGGCCAGGGCCATCAAAACATACCATGGTACCCCGTACTTTTCACCAGCTTCTCTGAAAAGTTCCCTGTATTCTTCGGGACATTCAGCAAGCACGGCACCAGGTTGACGGTAATTGCCCAGCAGCCAGTCAAAGTGCTGTTCCTGTTCGGTAAAGCCCAGCCCAGCTTCCAGGATGACTGTTCGTTCGTCCATTGTAACTTTGTCTACATGTAACTCCCGCCTTAGAACTTCATCAAAGGTGGACCAGTCAGGTATGTAGTTAGTGCCGCTTAGTTTATCCCTGGTTTTTGTTACTTTCCGGTTGGGCGAACTGTGACGAGTTGTTTTACGCTCGTATTCGTACTCATAATTTCCCCGGAAGGTTTTAGCTTCGACCAGTAAATACACATCGTCAACATCTCTGTCTGTTTCCCAGTGGGTGGATTTTTTGCCTGTCTCGGGATCTGTTTTGGTTACCTTCCTTTTAGTTACGGTAACAATCGTAGACTTTTCATATGTGTATATCGGGGCCAGTTCCGGAGCTAATTCGTCAACTTTGCATTCTACCTCTTCTTTGTTTTCAATCTGTGCACGGAAAAAATCTAAGGCTAGGATTGTACCCCACTTTAAGAAATGCTTACGTTCCAAGTCCGCCCGTGTTGATTTGGGTTCACCATTGTTAGGGTTAACTTCTGCTACTTTTTCCTCGTATTGAGGTTTCATACTCACTGCAATAGAATCAGGTCCTTCTTCTGAAGAAGCAACAGCACCGTAGATGATAATAAATAGAAGTAAAACAACCCCTGTAATAATTAAAGTAGGTGCCCCAACGGCACCCACCAACCATAAGATAAATTTTTTCATTCCTTGCTTTGCAAGTTGTTTTGCTTTGGCTTTTAGCATGTTTTTAGCGATGCTCATAAGGATTTGTCTCCTTTTCTAAATCCTCACTAGGCCAATCCTGATTTGTTCCCCAGCTGTACTGGTCATCAAGTGTCTGGGGTTCAGAAGTGTGTTCTACAGACGTTGAGGTATTGTTTTCCCGGGCTTGATGGTTATTTTCACTTGCTTGTACTGTTTCCAGCCCGCCTACGAACTGATTAACAGACTCTTGATAGTTTTCCTCGTCCTGCCCTTGAATATAGTCCTGCCAGGAACCGGAAGGTTCTGGTGTTTGCTCCGGTGTAGGTTCTGTTTGAGGGTTTAAAGAGCCTTTTACTTTTTCTATGCCTTTTCCGGCAAATTCCGTAGTTTTGCCCGCCATAAACCCTCCGGACGCACCGCCGGCAAGAGTTCCCAATCCCTTGGCAATGCTCGGGCTGTCCGCACCATCGTTTTTATACCCTTCTCTCATATATTGGTGTGACTGGCCTATATTCGAAGCGATTCTGCGACCGAACTGGGAACCGGCTGCCATCCCTGCTTGTTGTTGTCCAATTGGAAGGCCCATAGTTAACCCGGCAATTCCACCGGCAACAGCGGCACCCTTTGCGGCCACGTTATAAGCAGTACCCCACTTCCATCCACTCGCCCCGGAGTAAGAAGTTTCGTTCGCCCCGCCAGGGCTTTGCTGGGATCCGGAAGCCATAGCTAATGAGGCTGTGCTACTACCACCGCCGCTGGCATCTGAAAGATTGCCCATTTGAAATGGGTTGCTCTCACCCGTGAGCGGACTGCCGTCACCCGGGCCGCCACCGGCACCACCGGCACCTGCATTTGAACCAAACTTTAAGCCGGCCATTCCCCCGATTATCTTTGGCAGAGCCAGGGCAGCGCCAATACCACCCGTTGCACCCATAGCCAGGCGCTCTTCCTGAAGACCAAAAATATTTAGCCATACATTAATTAAGTTTCGGAGAAATTGTCCTATGGGTATAATCAAGGTCACCAGCACTATCTGCGCCCACCAGCCGCTTATTATACTGTTCTCAGGTGCGTTCTCCCACATTAATAAGACAATAACCACTGCCAGGGCATGGGATGCCTGCATCATTATGTTGCTGAACAATTCTCCAAACAGCATTAAAAATGATTGTTGCGCTGGCTTGACCACAAAGGTCCAGATAACCAGGGGTGATACAGTGACTAAGAAAATGATAAAGACTTCCCGGATAACATACAAAATGTTGAAATAAAGCTGTAGGCCTGCGATGTATAGATTGACCAGGGCGGTAGCTAAAAATGAGCCGGTGGATTCCACTTTTAGAGAATCCATATTACCAGAGTGTTGAGCTGCCAAGGAAACTATAAAATTATTAATTTCAAAAAGAAAGCTGGCCATTGGGATAAACATAAATAAAAGGGTAAATCCCAAGAGCCAGCGCCAAATGGCCTCCGAAGCATTAGCTTTTGCTTGCGCTGATTTGGAGCGGCCAAATGTGGCACCAAGCCAGGCCAGCACGGCGGCAAAAATAACAACACCCACCATAAATAGTGGGCGGTATAGGTCCCATATGGTGCCTATAGTATCCTGGGTTATAAAATTATTGGGTTGAAAAATTAATTCTGGGATACTTTTAAGGCCCAGTGCCATCAAGGCATGAATAATGGCTTGTGGAATGAGACTGACAAGTTTCTCCACAGTTGAACCTTGATCTTCAACTGAATCCGTCGGGGCTATTACTCCATCGTCTTCCAGTTGTTCTTTTATTGAGTCCTGTCCACCTAGTCCACCTGGGCCAAGTTTTTCAGCCATTGCCGGGCTGTCGAAAAAACCATAAATGGTTAGTCCTATACCCAGACCGAGAATAAAGATCATGAAAAGTAGGCATTTGGCGATAAGCTTTAAAGACTTTCTCATTAGCCTGCACCTGCCCTTTCTTCCAGGTAGGACGACGATATAAAGGGCTTTTCAAATTCGGCCCTTTCCACTTTTACCAGGGTGCTGCCTGCATTCTCCAGCCTTATAAGCATTTCCCCTGGTTTAAATTTGACCAGTTGTCTTTTTTCACCCTCGGACAACTGATATTTTTCATAGATATATTCCAAGTCGGATTCTTCTTGAAGTCCCAGTATTGTTTGACTCGCGTTGGTGATAACGGAACTGCCAATGGGGTGTATAGCAAATTCTTTAAAGTCCTGGCTGGAGACAGTTAGGGAACACGTATAGGCTCTGGCTGTTTTCGCAAGCTTGGCCAGAAAAGTAGCCGTTTCCTCCCTCTGTAAATATGACCATGCTTCCTCGGCTATTACTCTTTTTAATACTGTCCTGTCCCTTTTGATAAACTCCTGCCAAACCCAGTGTAGAACTACCTGGTTGGCCATGGGCCGTGCAGTATGTTCTTCGAGCCGGGATAAGTCGAGGTTAATTATTGGCTCACCTTGAAGATCCACGGTTGTCTGCCCGTCAAAAAGTCCGAGGGACTGACCGTGCTTGAATATCGATAAACACTTACATAACCGGGAGGCAGCTTCATTTAGGGAAAGCCTTTCATACAAACTTGAGATGGTAGGCATTTCTTTTTTACGTTTACCTAAAATGAAGGATTCTTCTCCGGTCCTTTGGGGAGTTGATGTATATATGGAATCCGGCTTTCCCTCATGGATTCCTTTTGCTTCGTATTCTTCCTTTATGGCTTCTTCAAGGTAAACTTTTTCGTCAATGGTTAGTTCTAATTTGTGTGCTTGGCTGATTAAAGCCGTGAGGAGTCCTTTTACTGTGGCGATATGCTCATTCAGATATAGTGCTCTGCTGCCCTTTTCATCCACGTCTTCGTTTATTTCAAAGATATTTAAGATATACCTCTCACCCGACTGGCTGAGCACTATGTTTATACCAATTCCAAGTGCATCAGTGACTATGCCATATTCACCCTTCCAATCCAATATAACACTTCTTATGTCTTGAGGCAGTGACCGGGTGACTATTTCCTTAATAGCGGTTGTTTTGCCACCGCCGGATTTAGCGAAAATATTCATGTGGTTATTTGAAAACGCTGGGGGAGGTAGAAAACCGTTCAGGAATACCGGTCCTCCCGTTTGAAGGTTGGTTCCAATATAGATACCGTTTTCATGTGCAAGGTCAGCTTGGTTGAAAGGAAATCCAGCTGTTGCTGCTCCAATGTCGAGGTTTTTTCTAAAGCTATCCTCTAAAAAGTTGATTCCATACGGCAGCGCGCTGCGGTATGCGTCTGCTTGCTGCAAGAATGCTTCCCGGATGTGTATGCCTCGGCCTGAGAGACGTTCTTCCAGCATCCTGCATTTATGATCCAGCTCTTGTCTACTGTCTGCGGCTACATTAGCCACTATTGTAACGTAACACATTGCATTATCACCCAACTGGATCGCTTCTCTAAGGCTCCAGGCATCTTTGTGTGCTTTTCTTAACCTTGAAAGTTGTGTGGTATCATAGCTGCGCCGTGCCTGCTCCAGTTTTGTTTCCAGGTCAAGAATTTCTCTATTAAGAGCAGTCAGTACTTCGTTTTCTTTACCTTTTTCAAGGTATATGGATACATCAACATCACCGATGCTAAACAGTCTGTCCAGCCACCCAATTCGGACCCGGTTGGGAATTTGGGTTATGCAGATAGATCTTACCCACCGGCTGCCTCCTATTCTTATATGGTCTTCGTGTATCCTATAACCATCGGGGGCAATGATGTCAGCCATTGTAGATGCACCGGCAAGAAAGTTTTTCTTATTTTCTTTGGGTAGTTTGGCATTTTTTCCTTTAAAGAAGATGATTTTATTAACCTCCCTTCGTTGTATAGAGTGATTTGTGGCCGTAGCTCACTGAATCTTTGATATTTGTGACATAGGCGCGTTTTTTGTTTTGAGCTGCGTAGATTAAGTCAGTGACTTCTTCAGTATTAAGAGGACGGGCAACGATACCACACCCGTAAAGACCTTCAATAATATGATTTACTCGTCGTTCTAACTCCTGCATTGACTGCCGTGGTTTTTCGGCCTTGCAAGAGATAACTACAAAATACCTCTTAATAAGAACGGGTTTTTGGGCCAGTTTCAATCGCATGAATTCGTGCAGGTTTGCTATATAGTTTTGAAGTTCCCCCTTAGCACTTTGACTTTTGCTTTTCAGAAAATTTAAGTGACCGGATACATCTAAGTACCTGGTTTGAACATATAGCTGTATAGGATAATTAAGCGAGTTTAAAAACTCCATGAACGAATCTTCCACCTGATTTTGTTCGTTGTCTGAGAGTAAATTATAATTGATAGGGTTTACTTCCACTACCAGAGAGTAATGCCGGTTGCTGTGGCGAATCACACCGTTCTTTATGTCATCAACACCGAGGAAATCCTGCGCAGTCTCCTCTAAAGGTTCTTCGTATTCATTTTCTTTCTTGATGAAATTTATCTCTATACGGTTAAACAATTTCATTTATTCCCCACCTGCCTTTTTGCGCCACGAAAATTCCTTTCTGCTAACATAGAAATGCCATTTGAGTAGTAAGTACCTATCCAGGTACCAGTCGTATTTTTCGATTCGCTTGAAACCCGGGGGAATAGACAAACCAATAGGCAACAAAAATAATATTGCTTTGGGAATTATCCAGGCAATGTCCCAGGGAATAGGGTAACAAAACATACAACCGAGTCCAAACCCAAAAGTTATATAAAAGAACTGCCTTAAACTAAGGACACCTCCAAAAGGTTTTGTCTCTTGCCGAAACTGGATGGGGACTTGATAATTTCTCATTACCCCAAGACCCCCATAGCCCAGCCAACTATTTTCCAGACGCCGAAGGCGATTACAGCACCTATTACGGACTTTGCCAAACCTTCGCCACCCTCTGCCCGCTTGCTGCTGTTTTTGCTGCCAAGGGCCAAAGCATTTGATATTATGTTCCAGGCTACTACAAAGGCCACACCCACCATTATATAGTTCCAAACCTTTGTTACCTTGGCTTCAAGATCGTCCCCGGATGTGGTACCGGTTTCGATTGTACCTTGATCAAAATCGATTTCAGGGGTTGCACCGTTATCAGCGTATGCAATACCACATGTGAACAATAATACCGTTAAGGCAATCAGGGTGATTAGTGCGGTTTTCCTTTGTGGATACATTTTTATCCCTCCATTTTATTGTTATTTGGCCTCAAAAAACAAAAAAACCGCGCTAAAAACGCGGAATAAAGCAAAACCTGATAGTGAAAGACGATGTTATTTGGGCTGATTATTTGACCATACAAAAGAAGAACGACAAAGCTCCTACTATAATTAGGTTTTCGACGGGAGCATTTAGGGTTATTAATACGCCGGCAATTACAGCTAAAGAGATGAAGGCAATATTCTTCCAGCAGTATACTACCCACCTGACATCCTTTTTCCCTCGGCGCAGCATGATAGTTATTTGAACCCCCAGGTTGTAGAGTATTACTGCCGCGCCGGCAATTGCTGCGGAGGGGATTAGTTGTTCGATTGATGAGATTACTTCTGCCTTTTCAAACAACAATAGTGCTGTGGCAAAGGTTAGTAAAAAGACAAAAATACTTGATATATTATAACTGGGTTCTTTTATGGGACAGACAACAACAAATTTTCTAAATGGTTTGTTAAATAACAGCATGAACATGGATACTGTAACCAGGATAGAAATATGCGTTCACTCCTTTCATCGCTGGGCATTGCAATATAAAAAATCAGGTAGTCATAGAGTCTTTACATATCCGTCTCAGTAACCAGTCCCCTGAGCTGGGCATTACACTATTGTTTCCCTGTTCTAGGTTTCGGTATATTTCTGCCTTCGGCCATGGCTGCGTAAATCCAGGAGAGTTTAACCTCTTCTAAATTGGCAATGGCCTCTTTCTGTGTTGAACCATGAATTTTACACCCCGGTAAATCAGGGTGTTCGGCCAGCCATTCACCTTCCGGTAGTCTGGTTGATTTCACTGGATATTTAACGTTCCTATATGCCTCACTCTTACTAACTAATTCCTCGTGGTTGTCAGGAGTATCAAGAAAACGGTCCAACTCACCTTCCACAGCATAAGTCTTTATTTGTCTTTTTTCTTCCCTGTATTCCTGCTCACCTTCTTGCCAAGCTTTTTCAAATTCGGGATCTTGGAGTAATTCCCTTAAATGACGGTTTAAATCATCCATATTAATGGGACCTCCTTTCCGTAATAATCAATTCACTTTATTCATTACACTGGACTGATTTTGAAAGCTGGTAGACCAGGTATTGATTTAAGCTCACACCTTCATTCTTTGCTTTATCAAGTAAAGCTTTGTGCAGAGATTTGGGTGTTCGCAAGAGAATTCTTCCGGAAAAATTCTCATCTACTGGCTCAGGTATATCTCTGCCGTCATGAATGGCAATTTCCAACCATCCGCGCATGGCATCATCAATCATTAACAAAACTTCCTCTTTGGTGTCTGCTTCCGTCATGCAGCCGGGTAATTCCTTTACCTCAGCAAAATAGACTCCGTCAGGATACCTCTTTAATAAAATGGTGTAGGGTAAATTCATGTAATAATTAATGTCCCTCTTGATTTTCAAAATCCAACTCTCCTTCCAAGAGTTCTATTACTCTATTCACATAATATTCACGGACATATGGTCTTTTATATGGTACCGAAATACACTTGTTCTTTTTCTTATAGAAATAATGACTGGAACCACCTCCTGGTTGTCTCACTTTAAATCCAGCAAAAGCCAGTAGTTTATCAAGATCCCGAAAGCTAACAGCCTTTGGATTGTTCTTTATTTTACGGTAAAGTTTTTGCAACTTTGACAACAAAATCACCACCAATGCTATTATATGTAATATCACTTGTAATTGTCAATTGCTTTTGTCAGTTGAGTTGGGCATTGCAACTTGTTTGTTAGTTATATACTCCACCAGTGCATCACGGTCTCAGTGTTAAAACCCCTTAGCTAAGCATTGCAACTTGTTCATTGATAATAGAATCTGTGCCCGTTTCGTTCGTCTCTCAGTTTTAAAGCCCCTGAGCCAGGCATTGCAACCCGAACGCAAAATGCAGTAATGGCGCATTCAGAAACCATATTCATTACCATAAATCTTCGCAAATATTATTATCGTATAAAAAGACCGCCTATTTGCGAACTTCCAGTCCCCTGTGCAATAAATTAATAGCAGCATTATAATCCTGATCCCAAAGCTTTTTACACTTCGGACAAGTTCTCATTAATTTAACCGATGCATCAAAATTCTCCCGGTGGCCACATTCATAACACTCGACAGTGCTGTATTTTGCGTCTACTGTGTAAACGGCCGCACCTGCCCGGGCACAAGCATTTTGAATTGCCAGCCTCAATTCGCTCACCGATGCGATAAATCTTTGCTTATCCATGGGCAGCGAACCACGGGTTCCTTCTTCTGGATCTTTTTTTCTGGCTACTTTTCGAAGGTCAAAATCTTCTAACACTACAGTGCCATATTTTTTAATAATATCCGCTGCAAATATGCGGTAAATCTCCCGCCGTCTACGGTGTACCTGGTCGCGCAAATTTGCTTCCCAGTCATACAGGTGGTTTTCCCGCTTACGCCAGTATTCCAGCTTTTCGTATATTTCCACATCGCCTTCAAATCTTTGCACGCTCCAACGGAAGATTAGTGCTACCAATCGCCCCGGGGAGCGCCAGGCCTTTATTGTTTTTAATTCCTCTGTAAGCCAATCCGGCTTATTATTATTCGCCGCCCAGGCGCTGAGCTCAGATTTGATCTCGTTAAAATGCTTATCTCTGATGGCTCGCAAATCAGGTAGTTTATTGAATTCATGAAGTATTTCCGGTTCAAGTAATAATTGCCCGTGCTCTCCCCGGTCATCTGCCCAATATGCAACTCGCAAACCATCCTTTACCTGACGCCAGCCCAGGTCAATACCGATTGTTCCATTTCCGTGCAACGGGAAAGCGTTGGTGATGGTTGCGGTAATGACTGCTTTATACCTGTATTTGCGTCCGACTTTTTCCCGGATAATAGAAGCGCACCTTATTTCTGACTCTGCCGGTATTGGACGGTGCATTACCATGGGAAGCTTTACCCAAACGGGTTTCTTTCTTTCGTCGGAAGTAACCCGTAGGCGTATTTTGGTACGGGATTTTTTTCTTCGCACACTTCTTTTAGAGTGTTCCCAAGCCTCTACCGGCACAGGATCAATTTGCATGCGTGTATCGCTTTCAAAGGCCCCGGGTATTGCAAGCCCCTTCTGCCACCTAACGGTAACTTTCCCGGTTCCGTCCCACCGGTGAAATTTTAATTCCGTCTTATCCCGCATCGCACGCCTGCGGGCAATTTCATAATTATTTCTCACTTCTTCAGCGTTAACCCAGTACAATCCACTGGCTTTAGTGGCTGCCTTGACTACTTCACGCCGTTCTTTCTCCAGTTGGTCCAAGGCACCTTTATTAGATTCCCGGGCGAGTTTTTTTGCCTCGTTTCTTTGCATCTTTGCTGTTGCTATTTGCTCTCGTAATTCCCGGGCCTGCCCCTGTAACGTTGTAACATCTACTTTGCCGGTTCGTTCTTTTTTACGGGCCAGCTTGATTTGATTCCGGAGTTCTTTTAACCTGTCCATGAGAGGTGTCACCGGGTCATCCGGCACCACCAATATTTCCCGCACCTTCTCACGGTGGGCCCGCTCAATCTCTACAAGTTTATTCCAAAGTTTCTGCCGGCGGTGCATTTCTTCGATTAAAATCTCCTCCCCGGCCACCGGTTGTAAACAACCATATTCGTAAACCTTACAAGGTTTGGATTCACGGCCAAACATATTTCTCCCCCCTTCAAAAGGCCCTTAAACAAAAAAAAACCGCCAAACGGCGGTTAGGAGTCCCTTCCTTCTTTCACAGGAAGGTAATTCGCGAAGGTATTGGTATTATATCCTGTATTTATTTGCTTTAGTAATGAGCCTTAATCACTGCACTAATTACCATTTTTCCAGAGTCGATTTTATGAGTTCCACAAAGCTTTTCGCCGTTTCTAACTGGTGGTACGATTCGTCTTTACTGACTACATAAAAATCAGCATAATCAGATGATTCCCGTTTTACTCTGGCTTTGTTAAAGTTCCTGCCAGCTGTTCGGTCAACTATACCGGTTTTAACAAAGTGTTGATTGAATAGAGAGATTACACCGCTATGTTTTTTGCTGTCAAGTTGTTTTAAAGCTAAAAGCGCTCTTGCAGCGTTAAACATGGCATAATAAGAACGTCCTTGGGAATCGTTATACATGCCAGCATTAAAAAGAATTTCCGCTGATTTAAGATGATCATATGCTTTCTGAATTCGGTATCGGGCCAGATCCATATCCTCAATCATAACGTTACACCGTCCCGGGTTATTTCATGATAAAACAAGGTTTGATGTTGTTGATTCTTTAAGAATTCTGCGGTTGAAAGTACCACAGGAGAGATCTTAGAAGCGTATTTCAACTCTACGTCTAACAAAACATCACTCACGATATCTAGGATATTCTCATCTCTCTTATTGACAATTAACAGCACGTCAATATCAGATTGATCATGAAATTTACCGGTTGATTTAGACCCAAAAAACTTGAGATCAATCAAATTATCACTAAGAGCACTCTTCACCCTTGAAGAAAATTCATTCAGTGCTTTTCTTTCGGAAGGATTTAAAAAATTCATGGGATTTTCACCCCTAAAATTATGTTTAACAAAATTATACCATATTCTGTAATTTAGAACAAGTAATGCAGAGTTTTTCAACTACTTAGCATAAAGATGCTACCAACTCCTACCGTCTCAGCCTTAAGGCTTCATCCTGATCCCAAAGTTTTTACACTTTGGACAGGTAAACCGCCAAAAAGCGGTAAATAGGTTTTCACGGAGTGGAGTTTTTTTCCCTACAAATCCTATAACTTCGGGTCATCTTTAACGTAAGGGTGTACATCACCATATATAGGTTCGAACCATTCAGGCGGTTTAAGAGCCATTCCCATGTATTCAGCTTCCTGAGTGTCCTCGATGCCATCGTATTTTGGGTCAAATAATATCGCGTAATCAAGGTCGGGTGAAACAACATCTTCAAACAGATCATAATCCATGTCTACCGGATATCCATTTTTATCTGCTTTAAGCTCCAACTTTATCTTTGCCTTGTCGATGATAGCTCCAAGAGCCATATTTTCCGCTGTTGATGCAGGAATTGTTCCATCCTCCCACGTTGCAATACGGTCTGCCATTCTTACAACACAGACAATAAATTTTGTGACAAAAAGTCCGGTATAATAATGCCTGAACTGACTTGGAAGATAATCCTGTAAAGCATCACAATCACTTATTGATTCCCCTTTTTCTATCCTGACCAAATCTTTAAAGAGTTCCTCTATGAGCAGGTTTGCTCCCAACACTAAAGCATCATGTTTTTCCTTCGTAAGAATTTCTTTTTCATGTCCGGACACTTTTTCACCCCCCCCTTTGGAATATGTTCCTTTTGTTTATTTTAATGTTCTTTATTCCCCTTAGACTGGCTTAAATCCCTCAGGAATTGATATCATCAGTTTCACGAGTTGCAGCGACTTCTTCTGATCCAGAGTTTGCTTCACGGTATTCCTCCAGCCACGCTTTTATTTTCTCCTTTTCTTCATAGTAACTACCGGTAAACGTTGCCTTTTCCACGAAATCCGCGAATCCTAATGCCGCCTCAACTTTCATGCTGTTGTCCCGTATTTTAATAGCAGTACGAACATTATCATCAAATTCATCAAGTTCACCTAAAAAATCAAAGGAATCCTTAATGGATTTAATTACCACAAAATAGATATTTTGAATAATCCGTTTTTCCAAGTTCCCCATATCTTCTCTGTCGGGTAACTGCCTTAAAAGACGGTCGTAGCATTCTAGCTTGTTGGTCAGCTTTTGGATATCATTATCACGCATCCAACCAATTACTTCGTCAATGTCATTTGATGGATTTTGAATATGAATATGCTCTTTAGGTTCAGGCACTTTCCATCCTCCCTCCTAAAAAGGCTCGCGCAACCGTTCTATAAATTACGTAACTTCTCCATATCAATCAATTTATTGATGGGAACTCTCAATTTTATGGCAACATTATTGACGACAGACTCTATTACAAAGAGAAACTTCCCTCTGCTTACATCTCTACAACCCAGGTCGTTTAATCTGTTGCCATTGATGAAGGCTCTTTCTGCGGCCAATTCTAAAACCTTTATTAGGTTTATTACGTCTTTTCGTCTATAATAATGTAGCCACCGACATAAACTCACTATCGTTCTTAAGAATCGCCCGTTTAGCTTCCTGATGGATTTTTGTTCTTATTTCAGCTCCACTTAACCCATCAGTCTTCTTGAGCCACTCATCCAGATCAATTGAAACAGGCAGCCCCTTTGAATAATACTGAATCAATCTCCGGCGTTCATCTTCTCCTGGAAGTTCCAGGTTTACAACTACAAATCTTCTAGGGATAGCCGTATCAAGAAGGTGGCCATGGTTTGTGGCCGCTAACAAAAAAGATTCCGGCGGGAACATATCAATGTTTTGAAGGATGTTAATGACTACCCGGGACATCTCCCCTACTTCTTGCTCATTGCCACCCCGGTCTTTTCCCGCAGCGTCAAATTCGTCCAAGAGAAGAACCACCGGTTTTGCATTTACCGCCTCAAAAACCTTACGTATATTGTTGCCGGTACTACCGAGGTACGAACTGATTAGGCTGTCCCACCGTACAAAGACTATATCCATTTCTAATTCCCCGGCTATGGCCATGGCTGTCCACGTCTTGCCAACACCGGGCGGCCCGCTAAGCAATATCTTATTTAAAGCCTCAAGTCCATAATTATTGAGGATCTTTTTGTTCTTAAACTCATTAATTACTTCACTAATAGATGTTATAACCTCTTGAGAGGCTATTACATCCGGTAGGGTAATGTCGGACCGGCGCACTTCAACCATGTTTTGGTTTGATTTATTTATAGTTGACAGTTCGTGCAGCGGCTTAACGGTATATCCGTTACGTTTTTTACCCGAATGATTATTAAATGTTGCCCTTATCCTGTCGGCTGATGTTCTTTTTCCGGTGCTCTCTTCGGTTTTTATTATTCTGTCAACAACATTATGGAATTCCTCTTCGGATTCGTAATGAGCTTTGATCAATGCCTGGACATCTGTGTTTTTAATTGTCTTTCACCATCCTTAGCATTTTAACTAACCTGTGTTTTAATTACGGCCCAAGCCATGGCAGCCATATTATGGCCAGAGCTAAGCAAATGATACCTATAAACAACCGTAACATTGCAGCCACCCCTTATAAAATCAGGAGAAGTTAGATATGCCCTTCTCATTTACTCAAAACTTGCCAACTCTTCTAACGATTCCTCTATGTCGGAATCGTTGCCAAATTCCAAAGTGTCAACAATGTTAGCGATTTCCTCCACCTTTCACTAAATCACTCCCATCACAACGCAAAATAACCTTGGCTTCAACTTCCTCCCGGCGGTTCCATTCTGGACCTGTGTAAACATTTCTTTTTCCTACCATTGTGTAGCCTACTGTATCATTTCATAACTCTTCTAAAATCAACCACATTTACAACTTCATCAGGATTCCAATCTCCGTAAATGCGTTGAAATACCTTTTTATATTCCTCTACGGAACTATACCCTTCTGCCTTGGCATCTGCTTCAGTAATACTCCCCAACGGTTCCCGCCGTACAGCCAAGATTTCAATATGAGCAAACGGCTTACTACCTTTTTTAAAATTCTCTTTAGCTTGGTGAATAGAACCGATTTTCCAACGAGGCTTCCCTTTTCGCCTGGTTTGTGTTTTTATTCCGTTTTTTACCATTGGGATATGTTCAGGTTTAAAAAGGATCATCGTTACTCTCCACTCTTTTTTTTGATTTACAATACTGAGGAATATAGCCTTTATTCATAATTTGGTTAGAATGTTCACTAAAGCTTTAAACAGAAGATCGGTTAAATAGTGGCATATCGTCCTCTATTCTTCTCCGTGACATCTCCACATATTGTTGTTTGTGCTCAATTCCGATGTAACGCCTGCTCAGACGTAAGGAAACAACGCCTGTTGTCGCAGCTCCATTGAATGGGTCTATGATTATATCCCCTGGTTTGCTGCCGGCAAGGATGCAAGGCTCAATCAACTTCGGCGGAAATGTAGCAAAATGAGCTCCGGGATAATTTACTGTTGCCACATTCCAGACCGAACGTTTATTTCTACTTAAAGCCTTTGGCGCTACAGCGTAAGTGGGCATCCCTTTAGTGCCGTCTTTTTTTATTCGGCCCGGATACATTTCACGTTTCCTATCAGGTCTATGACTTGCTTTATTTTGACCTGGAATAGTAAGCTTAGTTGCTTTTCCGGATTCACGTTGAAAGGTTGCTGAAAGGCCTGTCCACTGCTTAGCTTCTTCTTTAATAGCATCCGAATCATAGTAATACTTTGATGACTTTGTAAGCAAAAAGATGTATTCATGTGCCTTCGTAGGCCGATCTGTTACACTCTCGGGCATGGGATTAAGCTTATTCCATATATTATCTATTCTGAGGTACCAACCATCAGCTTGCAGCGCAAATGCTACTCGCCATGGAATTCCGACCAAATCTTTAGGTTTCAAACCAGCCGCTGCCAAGTTTTTATGTTTTTCATTTCGTCCCATCTTTGGCATCGCCGCGTCTGCCGTTGGCCCAACACAAGAATTAGGGCCATTTCCGGTATCTCCGCCTGTGCCAAAGTAACAATCACCAAGATTGAGCCATAATATTCCATCGTCCTTAAGTACTTGCCAAACCTTGCGAAATATCAAAACAATGTGTCCAACATATGCTTCCGGTGTGGACTCCAATCCCAGGCAACCTCTCCATGCGGGAATGACAACAGGCGGAATACCCGGCATAGGTGAGTATAAGACCTCTGGCCAATCTGTAAACGGAATACCATAGTCTCGCAGGCCCCAATAGGGTGGAGATGTAACGCAACAACTGGCTGATTTTTCTGGAATAGCTGGGAGCACAAAAAGAGAATCCCCATGTTCGATGTGCCAATTCATATGATCATTTAAAACATCTTGAATCATTGCCATCAAGCCTCCGTTACATAGTTAAACCGTACCGTAATGGTAAGTTACCTTTTACCATATGTGTAAACCTATACTAAAAACATCAATGAACTACCATTCCGTTGAACCCGCTAAACATGGAGGTTTCATTTTTTCCCTTTCCATCATATGACTAAACGGCACCCTTGCAAATTTCCCATTTCCATATGTTATAATTTCAAAACCCATTTTTAACTCTTCTTCGGATATTTCATCATGAGGAATTAAAAATGTTCTTGTAAGAGGTTCTTCAGTTATCATGTCAAGAGTTTGTTCAGAATCATCTAATCCGCATTCTCTTTTATACCACTCGTTTGCTAGTTCAGCAGATTCAGCCGCAACCCAGTCATAGTCGTTCATTCTAAATAGTTTTATTCTGTTACTCAAACTTACTCCCTCCATTAAAGACAGCTCTTAATCAATTCATGTAACTATTTGCATTAATCCCATGCCAGCTTTTCCACCGCACATTCTAAGTCCTGTGTTGACGGCCTTGTGTAACGTGCTGTCGTATTTAGGTTAGCATGACCCATCAAAACAGCTACCCGGTCTAAACTCTCCCCGGCATCAATGAGCATTTTCCCAAAGCAATGTCTGAGCATGTGCGGGGTAACGTTTACCTGTGCAAGTCGCCCATACTTCTTAATAACATTCTCAGCAGCTCGGGATGTAATATGTCCGCCCCGGCGACCGGGAAACAACCACCCCTCTTCTGCCCCTTTTAAATATCCTTCCATCACCCGGCGTACTGTGATATTTAATGGCACTTCCCGGTACTTGCCACCCTTCCCCTCCCAAACCCGGACAAATCCAGAGCGTTCACGGAGGACGATATCTTCCAACCGTAGTGCTACTGCTTCAGACACACGCAAACCAGCATGCAAAAGAATCATAATCAGGACGATGTCCCTTTCCTTACCATACTTTTGCACAGATCTGATTAAAGCCCCCAGTTCCCGCCGGTCAAGCCATCGGGGAGCATTTTTCTGCTCCTGGACTCTTTTTATACCGGCTGTCGGATTAGCTTGAACAATGGCCTCCCCATAAGCCCAGGTGAAAAAGCTATTTAAAACATCGAGGGCATGGTTGATTGTAGCAGGTTTCTTGTCTTTTTTGGACAATTGCCTTCGGTAATCGGCTATATCCAGGGGCGTTATAGCAGTAGCATCAAACTGGCCATAGGTCTGCTCAATCCACTTCTCAAATCTTAATAGAGTATTTGCATAGGAACTAATAGTCCGCTGGGAAAGCCCTCTTCCTTGTAAGTATGTTTTGTAGTCATGTAAGATTTTCACTATGCTTCCTCCCGAGATTTCCTTATGCGAATAAAAAATACCCCGTTAACAGGGGTATTTTGGTAGCTTATCCGCAATTTTAGGGCTGTTTTCTTCGCATAATGCCTCTTAGTCGAACTTTTTGATAAATTTGACCGGTTTCGACATCTTTCTGTAATTAATTATTGTAAAATGTCTTTATACGTTGACCCAGGTCCAGGAAATGTTGTTAAAGTACCATCATTGTTGCCAGAGAGATTTGGAAAATAGTATGCAGTGAGTAAGCCCAAAACAAGAGAACTTATAAAACATAATACGATAATGGCTAATTTATTTTTAAACATATTTACTCCTCCCTGCATTGGTTTAAAAATTTACATGTTAAAAACCAAACTAAGCTAATCGCCCTTGTCTAATTGCGCCAAGAAGAATAACACCATGAAAATAATAAAAACTATAAAAAGCAGCTTGTGTTCTTCATACATATTAGTGAACAGATCAAAAAATGCATTATTATTCATTGGGCTAAATCACCACCAGAAAGGATTTTATTATGTTCGAACAAATTGATCCAAGGTTAGTCCTTCCGTGCCTATACAATTTCAAACTCATCGAAGGCTAAATAAAAGCAAGCTGCACAACATTATCATAGGATAAAAGACTGGTGATATGTTGTTAACGGGCGGTGCCAAGTACCATCCAAACAGCATTGCTGCCACAAGCAGTTAAGCAATCCATCAAATTACCACTTAAATCCAAAAAGGAATACTATAAATGCAATCAGCAACCCTACACTTAGGCCTCTTGCAAATCCCTCATCAAAGGAAAACCAATTACCGCCTGCGACTGCGCCTAAATAAAATAAATCACTGTGGGCAGTCAAAAAAGTGCCGATGGCATAAAGGACAATTAGTGCAAGAATAGTAATACCTAGTTTTTCAAACTTAGTTTTTATCGAATTACCCCATAAAAATTCACTAATTTTTTACATACGAATCTTTTCCCAGTCCCGGTTTACCAATAATGAGATTCTTATATCCACGATCAGGGTCTTTCGTCTTAAAATCACTAAAAACGAGTTTGTTATGTTTATTCTCTTTACAACCTAAATAAATGCCTTTTAATTCAGTGGGATGATTACATTCGGCCAACTCAACCTTAACTAATTTACTCATGATAATACTCCTCTCACTTTTTTAACCGCTGAAAAACCATTATCTTTCAAAAGAGCTTTCTGATAAGCGACTATGTGGGAATCCAGCTCTTGGCTCAAGCTAACCATTTTATTGCTCGTGCGGTTGGCCGACAGGTTATTCAAGGTCTCCCTCAGTTCCTCAATTTTGTTCTCAATTTCATCTACTTCCATTTTAACCATTCTTTCATCACCTTTCATGTTTCTATAGTAGGCATCTGAAAGCACGAAAGTTATATTCATTTTGAAACGGTACTTTTTGTCCACTTGTGTTTGCATTTTTGAAAAGCCTTGCACCCCATAGGCTTGAAACCTTTGGCTGCCTCCTGTTTTGAAACACTTTGATAAGAAGAACATGACGGAACCAATCCATCGCACAATTCCTGCCACAAACGTTCATTCATACAAGGACCGGGGGGACTCGTCCAAATCACATTAAGAGGGCCTTCTTGAATTATTATTTGAGTGTTAAGATCCGTATCCAAACTTGCTTTGAAGTTTTCACTGCTAACGGGATATAAATGCTTATCCACTGACAAGTTAAGAACCATCCTTTCTTTACCGTCGTTGAACTATAATTAAGAATCAACATACAGTTTTAATAGCAAAATTAAAAAAAGTGCAATACACAAAAAAATAACTAATGATTGATTACTACTGATGAATAAATGGATATCGTTGAATATTTCATCTAGTTCCATTGTATTTTTCCTCCCTTACTTATCAACGGCAAACCCTTAACAATAAAATAACCCCAGGCTTATAACCCGAGGTCGCAACTAGAATAGGATCCATATTTTAAAAGCATCATATCTGACATTTTTCACACGTTCCGTTTACATAGCTCCATAATTCAATAGAATAATCCTTGGTATGTTCTAGCTTAACATCATAAATGTCATTAATAATGATTGAAAAGTCTACAGTCTTGTTCCTGTAAGTCTTTAATAAGATATAAGCTT
The DNA here is from genome assembly GCA_009711705.1 of Bacillota bacterium. GTDB lineage: Bacteria > Bacillota > Desulfotomaculia > Desulfotomaculales > VENG01 > VENG01. The sequence continues at coordinate 19,247 of VENG01000001.1, read as the reverse complement.
TATCTATACCTTTCAGGCTTCTCATTGCCCGGTTTAGGGCCTCATACCTATCTATCAATTATCCCCCCTCTACATTGAGCCCAACCTTAATAACTTGTTTCAAATGCGTTTAGATCTTTAGCCGATGGCGGCAGCGCCTATTTCACAGATCGTATTAAACTCTACTTATTGCACTCCAAGCCTGTCCACTATGTATACTTCTTTTTCCACCTTGCTTTCCCAGCCTACTGCCGGTGTTAGTTTGCGACGACCATTCAAGCTCTTGAAATACATCCTCAACACCATAGTCTGTTTCCCTTGGTGGAGCTGGAGGATTGACCGGACTTCTTTTCTTATGCCTTCGACTTCTGTTCTTATCCTTTATGTCATTCTTAACCCACTTTATAAAAGGTGTAACTGAATCGCTGCCCAATATTTTAACAAAAGACTGCAGACCTTCTTTTCCGGAAACATTATTTATGTGACGTAATATTTGTTCTCTTCTATCAGGTGATGTTCTGTAATCGCCAGCCAATTCCTTTATTGTTCTTACCTTCACAGAATTATCCCTTCCCGCCTTTTTTTCTTCACGGCATCTTGCAAGACACAAGAAGTAAAAGGGTACCATTTCTTTTTTCTTCGCCACCTCTGGCGGGATTGGATAGTAAGAAACTTTGGGTCTAATACCACATTTTTTCAACACTTTCTTGGCTGCCATTTTATATTTGAGACGGATATTTTCGTTTTTGGGGACAATAACATTTTTAATTCGCACATCATCCACTTCGAATGTTTGAGTACCATTGGTGTTTACGCCTTTATCTATTAATTCCACATTTACACCTCCACATCTTATACCAAACGTGCTTAGCCGAACTTTTATTCGTTCGCACCCGGCCCGCCACGGGTAGGCGCACGTTCTTTGGGCCGGATATTCTATGCCGGTATTCTTTAAAAGAAATTTTTTACGCGGAGCCTGGCTCTTACGCTCGCGCCGAAAAGGTGGAGACTTAAACGGAAACCTCCCCGGGGGATCGTAATACGCGCCTAAGTAATTACTTAGTAAACTTTGAAGTTGTCATTTTTCAGCAATACGAATTACTAAAAAATGCGGGGCATGTTAATCAGAAAACCATCGGGCCTGCTTTTTGGTTACTTCCCCCGTTCTTCACCTAAGTCCAGCCCTTCCCGTCGCGGGTTTTCACCGCCCTCCCCCCAGGGAGGTAATCGGCACACGTCCGGGTACACGCTACCGTCTGTTTGGGTTACGTTCCGCAAAGGCGTCCCTTTTACCGGTAGGTTCGCCATCTCCCCGCCGCCACTGCCAAAGTGCCTCCGTTTTTATTTCAAATACCGCTTACTTCGGCTTTTCTCCGCAAAAATAAGTTGTGCGAAGTGTGGTAACTTACTGCCATTATCCGGCAGCACGCCCTTGGGCAACCATTATGCTGCCCAAGAGCCTACCGCCAAAAGTGTTATTTATGTACCGGACCAGGACCATTTAGATCCTGGCCCGACACAAAGGGAGAGGTTAGGTAGACGGCACGCCTTAAGACAATCACTTTTATTCAACCTTAAGGCCTACCGTCTTCTTCCCCCCTGCCCCCTAACCGGTTCCTGAAAATATATCATTCAGGAAACCGCCACGTTCGATTTATCAATACGCTTTTGGTGACGCGCCATATCAGCCCTCAATTGTTTCTGCAGTGTTTGCAATGCTTGTGGAACGTCCTCTGGTTCAAGGCCAATCTTTCCTAAGTGATCAACTAGCTTATTATACTGGTTTGTTATTTCCTCTTCTGAAGGGTTCCGCTTATTACACATTTTTTTCACCCCTCGTGATCTTGGTGTGGGAAACTATCTATCTACTTTAACCTTAATCTGCCCCATCATCACAGCCCTCGCTAAACGACCTGCCCAGGGTACTGCACAATCATCCCCTACCCACCACCGGCACCTGCTTTGTTTACAAGGCTGGTCTATTGGCATCATGCCGGTGGTATTGTCTTTTAGATATGCCGTTAATACAGGACAGATTTTTGCCTGGCGGTCGTGTTTAGGTTTCATATAGCTACTCCCTTTTTCGCCATAATGGCACATTCTTTTGTTGAATGATGATGGTATAATTTAAAGGAAATGTTTTCCTCTTAGTTGACTAATAAGCTTCCTAACTGGCTTGATCTTCGAGTAAATCTGAAATTTTAACGCCAAGGGCGGTGGCAAGCTTTTTTAATGTTCTCTGTGTAGCATTACCACCGGCTTCAATATAATGAACAGTTGCCTGCGCTATTCCGGCTTTTTCTGCAAGTGCCTTTTGCGATAAACCTTGTATTTTCCTGAATTGTTTGACGTTCATTAATGTTCACCCCTTCGTTAAATCGATTATATCAATATGTTGATTGCAAGTCAATCGTTATATTGATTTGATTATTAAAAATATATGTGCGACAATCAATATAATGATTTTCTTGGAGGTTGTGCCATGGACGTAGGATCAAAAATCACCGTATTACGCAACTCACAAGGCATAAGTCTGACCAAATTAGCAAAGATATCTGGCATGGCACAATCATCGTTAAGTTATATTGAATCCGGTAAAGCACAACCTACCGTTGAAACGGTTAATAAAATATGCACAGCTCTTGGCATTACTTTGGCTGAGTTTTTTGCCGACACCCAGGAACAGAACCAACTCCCTCAGGAGGCCCGCCGGATTATTAATAAACTGGATAAACTGACTCCCCGCCAACTACAAATCCTCAATGACGTCCTGGACGAATGGATTAGTCCTAAAGGAGAATGATTTATGGAAAAAGTATTAAATCAAATTCTTACTGAAATGAAAACTCTCAACCAAAGAGCCTCAAATTTGGAGCAAGGTCAACAAACACTTGCTGAAGGCCAAAAAGAGCTGGTTGAAGGACAACAAAGACTTACACAAAATCAACAAGCACTAACCGAAAGCCAACAAAGACTTACCCAAAATCAACAAACACTAGCCGAAGGCCAGCAAAGACTTAATGAGAAGTACGAAACACTTACCCAAAACCAAAAAGCACTTGTCGATGGTCAAGAGAAAATGCGCCAGGAATTAAAATACATTTGGGATGATATTAAAAAAATCGACAGCAGATTAACTAATCAAGAGCAAGAAACTTTTATTCTTAAAAGAATGAAATAACCTGCGTTTTTAATATCATGGCACCCAAGCCCGGCTAGCCACTTTCAGCACTGGCCAACTCCTGGCACCCATGCGACGCTTGTGTCAAAAAAAATATTTCTTCAAACTTTACGTCTGGATAAGCACTTAAAAATTTTGCAATAAATTCATGTCCTGGACCATTACGCTTCGTTTTTATCCTCCATAGCATTGTTTTATCAATACCGATTTTTGCTGCAAACGCCATGTCATTAAGATTTTCCCTTCTTTGTATTTCTGACAAAACTTTTAAGTTGACCTGAATTTTACACCTTGCCATAGTTATCCTCACCCTTCTCGTGGCATACGTGCGTTGCAATATTGCAAGTTGATAATAACATATCACTGGCACACGTGCAACGCTTTTTCGATTAATTGCATAAAATTGTTGCACCCATGCAATATTAAAGGTTATAATTTAACAAGGAGTTGGTAGCTATGAATAATAGAGATTTTGGAAAATGGCTGAAAGCAAAGAGGGTGGAAGCTGGGTATGAAAGCCAAGGCTTACTATCCAGAACTTGTGGTATAGATCATTCAACTATTGCAAGATGGGAACGAGGTGACACAAAACCATCGCCCGATAACCTTAAAAAGCTGGCCCCCTACCTTAAAACTACTTATGAAGAAATTTTGGCTGCCGCCGGTTACTTAGACAAAACCGATGATAAGCCAAAAGCCCTAGAGGGATTGGATATGTTCTTTTTACGAGCCATAGGTAAATTATCTCCGGAAGGTAAAAAGAAAGTTTATGATTATATTGAGGCAGTTGATGCTCTTGAAAAACAAAAGGGTAGAAAACAAAATAAAAATTGAAACCACCGCTGAGAATGCGGTGGTTCCGTTGTATTTAGACCATTCGACATACTTCGACAGGGGTTGACGTGTTGACTGAATCAAATGCTACTATTGAAGCAAGACTGTTAGTAAATGCACTTAGACCAAGATATCCGTTAGATGTAGTTTGGCTGGCTGGTGAAATCCTAGGAAAACCTGTTGAATTGGACCAGGAATATTTTCCAGATAATATATGTGCCCTAATTCTTGATAAGCCTGAATACCCCTCTGTACATATTTGCACGAACCTTAACAGGCCTTATACAAGCCGGCGCTTTAGTATAGTACATGAGCTGGCACATATATATTTAGGTCATACGGGAGATATAAGTTTTATTGAGAGTGAAGAGGACCCTGTTTTGCATACAGAAGCCGATGGCTTTGCAACCGAGACTCTAACACCTAAACACAGGATACTTACCCTTGCCCATAAATATCGTGAGCCATTGGCTATGATTCATCAAGTGCTGCGGGGATATGATGTTAGCTTAGAGATGACGTGTAGAAGACTTGTAGAACTTGGAATATATAACGGGACTTTTTCCTGTTGTAATGAAAATGAAACTTTTTTTACATATAACAGCCCCGGATTCGCGATCAATATAGAAACAATTGACCTTATTCCGAAAATTAAGCGAGGTTGCCTTGTAACTCGAAAAGAAACAATCCGGGGAATGCCTGTTAATTGTTATTTTAAACGATTCCAAAGTGGAAATTTCTTAATTGTGTTTATAGAACAAGAAACAGTAACATCATTTACAGAAAGACGCTCTCTAAGTATGAAGCAGGCTTGACGGCTGGCACCTCGGTATAGTTCTTCGTCATATAATAAGACTCTTATATATCAATATAGCCATCATGGCCATATTTGATATATAATCGAGTTAAGATTCTGAAAGAGGTGATTTGGCCATGCCAAGCATTCCCATTCATGAAGCCAAAAATAAACTTAGTGCATTAAGACGTGAAGCCGTAACTGGTAAAGAATTTTTATTAGCAGATACAAAAAGAAAAGACGATCAACCTGCCTCACTCATTTCAACAGCTTTGTTGGATGAACTATGTGAGAGTAAAACATTTTCTTTTGAGTGGCTTGACGAGCCAGGAAAAGAAAGTGACAATTATTCGCTTTATAACCATGAAACCGGAATATATGGTATCGGCCCGTCGAAAAAGGAAGCCATAGAAGATCTTATTAATAATATTGTGGATTATACTAATGTATATTTTAACGACCTTCCATTTTATTTAAGTAAATCTGGTGGTCGTCGTGGACATTATTGGTATTTGCGGCGTATCCTTCGGTGCGAGGGAAATAAGGAAATGATTTACCAATTAATGAGATTGAACAAGGTGATGACAGATTAATGGGGTATACATTCACCTGGGATGACATTGAAAAATTTGCCGCAAATTAAGGATAAAAAGACAAGGCAAAACTGCTGTTTGGAAAGGCGTAGGACCAGAGAGTCAGGCGTACTTGCATTATCCATGCTAAACATAGGTACTGGCTTGGCCCAAAAGATTGCCACAAGGGAATTAGGTTTTCCTTCATTAGGTACAATTTTTTAAACAATAAATAAGGCTATCTTATCGGAACTCCCATCTTAACTAGAATCTCCAGCTTCTTCATAGGCTGGAGAATTGATTTCTCGCCCTGCAATATATATATAGCGTACGTTGCATACACTATGTACATTATTTATAATATGGGGTGAAGGGAGGCCGTGCTTATGCAAGGTGTTTTAAACGCCACGGATGTGCGAAAAGAATGGGAAAGATTTATTGATAACGTGGTACATGGTATGCCCAAAGTAGTCAAAAGGAATAGAGATTATTTTGTATCAATGTCTCTCACCCATATATTAGAATTACTAAAAGAATACTCTTTCAAAGCCGAGTACCTGAAAGAAGACGATGGAACGGTAACGGCAACCTTAGATAATTTTGATCTTGTTGTTAATTCTAATGACGAAACCTCTGCTCGTAGGGCTCTAGCCGAAGAATTAGTGGAATATGCCCAAGAATATTTTAATGAATATCAATTTTATTACAATTCCCCAAACCGTCAACATCATTTTCCTTATATAATGGCTGTTCTTTTACAGGACGATCTGGACGGAGTAATTAATCTGATTGCCTAGCTAGGAAGGACCGTGAACGGTTTTGTGAACAATCGGGATATTATAAATAAAAACAGCCCAAAGGCTGTATTTTACAAAGTTTCACTAATTCGGTACTGATATGGCACCACTATTTCCAAAGCTGAGTGTGGGACATATTTGAAATCGCCTGGGTTCCGAGTATATAGCGGCAATTTATAGGCTATGGCTGTAGCTGCTATATAACAGTCCTCGATATGATGGTCACGGTACTCAGATGACTGGCGAGACAATAATCCAGCAATATGGGCAACTTCCTTATTAGTATCAAGAATATCACACATTAAGGGGAGATTTTCTAGTATCCGCTGTTCCTCTTGTGTTGAAATATTTTTATACTGAAGCAATTCCTTAAAGGTGTGACATGAAATTAACAATTCCTCACCATGTTCGATGAGCTGGTCAATGAATTCAACCGCTTTTTGGCAACAATACGATTGCCTTTGATTTTTGGGGCGAGAACCTCTCCGTGAACGAAAATAGTCAACTAGAATATTAGTATCTATCAAGATTCGCATAAGCTACCGTTTTTTAAAAAAAGAGTCATCCTTATCTGCCCAAATACCCTTTAACGCCTCGGCAGCTGCTTTCCTTCGGGCAATTTGTCTCCGCTTTAAAGGATTTGCAATGGTATACACCGGTTTTTTAGCGGTTTGGGATTGTTGCTTTTTCTTCGTCAACATATTGAAGCACCCCCAAAAACAATTCTTGGTATAAATTATAATCACCTAATCTTGACATAATTGTCCCATGTATTGATTACATTGTCAATGTACCTCTAAGCAAATGAAATAGTAGTTAAGCCTAATATAGCCATACTGTCTATGTTATATTATAATCTGGATAAGCAACGGCAACTCCCGGGAGGTTTCGATATTCTTGCCTAGACCCAAAAAATTGAGACTTAACAGTAAATCTGACTACATCCCCGCAAGAAAGCGCAAACCCAAGGTAGCAATATATATACGCGTTTCCACACACCACCAAGTTGACCGCGAATCGCTACCCTTCCAACGTCAAGAGCTTGAAAACTACAGCAAATATGTACTTAATATAACCGATTTTGTAATATTCGAGGATGCCGGATATTCAGCAAAAAATACTGATCGCCCCAAGTACCAGGAAATGATGACCCGCATTCGTACCGGTGAGTTCACCCACCTACTTGTTTGGAAGCTAGACCGGATATCCCGTAATTTACGTGACTTCACCGAATTGTGGGACGAGGTCAAGGAATATGAAGTTACATTCGTATCAAAAATGGAGCAGTTCGACACATCCTCCGCCATGGGTGAAGCTATGCTTCGTATCATACTCGTATTTGCAGAACTTGAGCGCAAACTAACCGCTGAACGTGTATATAGCATTATGCTGTCCAGGGCCGAAAAAGCTTTATGGAATGGTGCTCCTGTTGCTTTAGGTTTTGATTGGGATAAAGAAAAGAAGACAGTAAAGATTGAACAAGAAGAAGCCAATCTTATACAGGTTATATATGACAAATATGAAGAAACATATTCCGCATTATCTGTAGCTGAATGGCTGATTAATAATAACAAGAAAACAAAAAGAGGGGGTACGTGGGGATCTAAAGGAGTTATAGATATACTTCGCAATCCTATATATACCGGCACCTATCGCTGGAACTATCGAAAATCGGCTCGGGGCGACCTAAAACCCGAAGATGAAGTTATTACAGTTGAAGACGCTGTTCCTGCGATTATATCAAGGGAACAATGGGAACGTGTTCAAAAACTTCTTGACGATAATTACAAAGGACGAAAAAACCAGCAGCGCAGAGCAAAACACATCCACTTACTATCCGGATTAATTCGCTGTGGTTATTGCGGTAAAAACTATATTGCCAGTTTATCAACCAGACCGCACAGAGATGGTTATCACCCATCATATTATAGATGTGGCACCTATGTACGCAATCGCAATTGTAATAATAAATCGTTTAGTGGATTGAAAATCGAACCATTTGTACTGGAATATATCCGGGCCTACGTTAAATCTTTGAAAAACTCAAAAGGCGACTTTCAGCAAAACCTGCTTGCATCTTTCAACCGTCCGGAAATAGAATACATTGATGTACCGGAAACAGATCCGGCCCTGGTAGGTCTATTTAGCGGGATGGCTGAAACAGCATCCACTGAACAACATTCTCCGGAAAGTATTAATGACAAAGTTGAGGCACTTAAGAAAGATAAACAAAAAATTGAACGGGCTTTAAGTAGACTTGATGATGCATATTACTTTGCTGACGACCTAGCGGTAATCACCAAATCCGAATACTTAATAAAAAAGGCTGAGTTCAAACAAAAACTGGACAAGGTTGACGGTGAAATATCTTCACTATCTAAACAGATGTCCCTACCGGCTGCCACTATAAACATAGATCTCATTTCACGGTTTCTTTTGATCCAAAACCTTTATACAGCAGATAATATCAAGGACATCTTAAATATCTTAGATAAAAATGTTGTTCAAGATTTTTTACAGCAAGTTATTGAATTCATCGAAGTGGCCAATGGCAAAGTAATCAAAATAGGTTTCAAATCCTCTTATGGAGTAATTACACACCAATTTGTTTACAAATAACTAAAAGCCGGGTGCATATTAACCCGGCTTACTTTATGGAAAATTAAAAGCTCTTGAAACTCCCGATAGGCGAGCAATACTATTATGTTAGTAAAAAAAGAATATTCACAAAGAAGTGACTATCCTTTCTTTAATAATTCTTCCTCAACCTTCAAAACATTTGGTTGGGTAGGATTTAAAATAATTCCTTTTCTAATTAAAACTAAAATTTTTCTAGCCTTTTTGTTTAACTGATTAATTTGTTTTTTATTTAGCAACTTTAGAGGAATGTTATCAATTGTGTATTCTCTTTTAATGTATTTCTCCGTAATAGGAAACATATCTTGTATTAAAAAAACACTCTCCCTGCCAGCGATTTTTAAAATATGAAGTATATCACAAGGCTTTTTTGTCCTGCGTTTTTTTTCAATAATCTTTTTATATTTATCAATTTGGAAGCTTAACGGTATTACCCAATACAAACTTGTATCTTTTTCCTTGAAACAGTAGTAGTGAGGGCGGTTCTCCTGATGATTTCCTCTTAAATACGGGTCAGGGAAATCAATAAAAAATTGATCGTCGATAATATAAAAACCATTTTCTGTAAGTGCCATGGATTATGTTCTCCTATAATACAGAATCCCTCTTTGAAAAGAGGGATTCAAACCAACACTTTGTGAGTCGCGTATTGGCTTGCGACATACTTTCAAACCAACATTTTGTGAGTCGCGTATTGGCTTGCGACATACTTTCAAACCAACATTTTGTGAGTCGCGTATTGGCTTGCGACATACTTTCAAACCAACATTTTGTGAGGTCGCATATTGGCTTGCGACAAATCCCTGTACTGATATATTAATCGAGAAGGCAAATAAAGTCAAGTTTGACTTCTCAGTTTATCATATGCACAAAAATATTTTTTGATACTTTACCCTTCACCGACGTCCCTTTTTCAATAGTTATGCCTACGTCCAAAAATCCGTTGTTTTGATAACATCTGTAGCCCATGGATCATACCTGGCCACTTTTGAAGAAATTAGCACTGGGCTCACTTCTTTTTTTATGACTGCCATAAAAAATCCTCCTGCCTAGCCTTATTATCTTTTTTGCCTGCCCGGAAACCCTTAATATTACAGGCCTCCCGCGCATGTCTCTCATTTACCATTTCTCAACCGAAGGTAATGATATGATATTGTTTCAAATTATCACCACTTTTTCTACTGGTTAAAACAGACATTTAGTATTATATCACAATGCTTGCAAACATACACCGAAGTGCAGGGTATAGTTAGACACAATTCCTTACATAATAAATGTTTGAAAATGCCTTTTAGGCACTATTACTCTTGGCTTGGAGGTGTGTGGAAATGGAACAAATAGCCGTGGAAACTAATTTACTACAAGAGATAGCGGAACAACCGATGTCAACGCAACAGGTTACGCAGGATATTATACTTTTAAGATTTCCACTTGTAAATGCCTGCTTAGTCGGTAACCCTGATATCAATAATAATGAATGGGCGCTTGTCGGTGCAGGTATGGCACATACCGGTAAAGACATCTTACAAACTGCAGAAGGGCGTTTCGGAAAGGGAAGCCAGCCTAAGGCAATTATCCTAACCCATGGTCACTTTGACCATGTGGGGGCTATCATGGAGTTAATCAATACATGGAGTACGCAAGTATATGCTCACGAATTGGAAATGCCATACCTTACCGGCCAACAAGATTATCCGCCTGCAGATCCCAATGTAGACGATGGCCTAATAGCAAAGATTTCCCCCACTTTCCCTCATAAAGGCATAAACCTGGGGAATCGTATTCAGCCATTGCCTGCAGATGGAAGTGTGCCGGGAATGTTTGGATGGCGTTGGATACACACACCCGGTCACAGCCCGGGACATATTTCCCTTTTCCGCGATAGTGATCGTGTTCTATTTGTGGGAGACGCATTTACCACTGTAAAACAGGACTCTGCTGCATCCATACTTACTAAGAAACAGGAAATTAACGGTCCTCCCAAATACTTTACCACTGATTGGCAGGCAGCAAGAAATTCGGTTAAAATTCTAAAGGATTTAAGACCTTCAATGGTTATTCCCAGCCATGGTTTGCCAATGAAAGGTACAGAATTAACATCACAATTGGAATATCTTGTTAGTAATTTTGACAGCATAAGTATACCGAAACAGGGGCGTTACGTTCATTAGTAAAATGCTGTTTAAAACAAGAAAGCGCATATAGTCCTGCGCTTTCTTGTTTTATGGTCATTTTATCATCAAATTGGGCACTGTAAGTACAATTTCAGGGAAAATAGTAATTAACGCCACAATAACAAACATGATAATAAACGAGGGAAGGGCATAAAGAGCAATCCTTAATATATTTTCATTGACGAGACCGTTAATTACAAAAAGATTAAATCCTACCGGAGGGGTAATCTGGGCGGCCTCAATCATAATCACCAAATAGATACCAAACCAAAGTGGATCAAACCCAACTGCCTTGATCAGCGGCAAGGCAAGGGGAAGGCTCATGACAATCATGGAAAAGCCATCCAGCATAAAACCTAGAATGATGTACATGACCGATAAAATAACAATCAATTGGTACTTAGTAAGCCCAAGAGTACCGATGAACTCGGTCAATCCGGCTGGAATTCCCAAATACCCCACTGCCACTGATAAAAAGGAAGCCCCGGCTACAATTAACATGATCATACAGCTAGTTTTCACAGAACCTTGAAGAGCCTCCCAGAATACTTGAAAATCCATACTGCGGGAGATCCCGGCAAAAAATAAGGCGCCAAGCACACCAACAGAAGCGGCCTCGGTTGGAGTAGCCCATCCGGTATAAATACTTCCCAGCACCAAAACAATCAGTACTATTACCGGAAGTAAAAGCGGAATGGTCTGTAGACGTTCCTTCCATGTATATCGATCATCTCCGCGTGGTGCAAGATCCGGGTTTAAAATGCAACGTACAATAGCGTACAGGGCAAAAGAAGAAGCAAGGAGGATACCGGGAATAATGCCGGCAATAAAAAGTTTCCCGATACTAACACCCGATACTATACCATAGACCAGCATTACAATACTGGGGGGAATTAGAAATCCCAGGCTGCCGGCCCCGGCAAGGGTTCCCAAATAAAGTGATTTATCGTAATTTCTCTTTTGCAATTCCGGCAGAGTAATCTTGCCCACCGTAGCAGTAGTAGCGGCAGACGAACCGCTTACGGCCGCAAAGAGCGCACTGGCTGCAATGTTTACGTGCACCAGGCGACCAGGCAGACTATTCATCCAAGGAGATAAACCTTTAAAAAGGTTCTCGGATATTTTACTCCGGAAAAGGATCTCCCCCATAAAAACAAACAGCGGAAGAGCCATCATGGTAGAGCTATTTGTACTGTTCCAAAGAATATTTGATAGAATTGCAAGAGGGGGGCTGCTTGTAAAGAGCATAAACCCTGCTATTCCAACTATAAACAAGGTTATGCCAACCCAGATACCGCTTCCTAGAAGTAGAATTAAAAGACCTAGAATAGTAAAAGATATTACAAATAAGCTCAAGATAGGTATCCCCCTAAGAAATATACGTTAACAGCTTACGATCATCGGCCCAAAGAGCTTGACTCGACTTCCTGTTCCTCTACGCGCCCGGAACGCATCTTAATTATGGCCCGTCCCAGCTCAGCAGCAAATTGCAGCGCCAGCACCAGAGCGCCCAGCGGTATAAAAAATTGTGGGATAGCAAGATACGTTTCCGAAATCTGCATGGAACGGGTTTGAGAAACCACAGAGTCCCAAAACAAACGGGTGGTAGTGATGGTAATTAATATACTTACTGACAAACCCACGGTAAAAGCATACATATCAAGGATAAGACGCGCCTTACCCTTTAGCACCGTATTTAAAAAGGTGAGGCGAATGTGCCCTTTTTCTTTAAGCGTGTAGGAAAGGGCAAGAAAGGTAATCGCTACCATTAAGTAAGCTGTATATTCTTCTGTAATGTACAGTGTCATATCAAAAAGGGAACGAATTATGATCTCAATGATAACTAACGCCAGACCAATGAGCATCATGATTCCTGCAACCGCACCACAGCCCTGGGAAAGACGGTCGCACAGGTTTACAAATTTTTGCATATCTGCCCTCCCCCCTTTAAGGTAATAAAGTGAGAGGAGTAACCGTTAGATTTTTAACCTTTTCGGTTACTCCTCCACTTGTTACTAAAAGACATCACGTTAATCAGTTATTTAATCGCGCCCAACCTTTTGTAGAAACTTGTTAATAACCTCTTTAGCTTCCGGCGGGGCATCTTGCAACCACTCCTGCCGGATATCTTCTGTAACTGTAGCGAGTTCATTCAGGTATTCCTGGCTAGGCTTAACTGTGGTTATACCTTCCTCATTACTAAGCGCTTCTTTGTCTTCGTCCAGCTGGGCAACTTTTGCCCACATTTCTTCTTCCATTTCTTTACCGGCATTAATCAAGGCTTCCTGACTCTCTTCATCCAACTTATTAAAAGCGTCCAAATTAACCGTTATCATATCTGTAGCCATAGTAACGTTGATAGGCGCATAGTAGTTAAGAACTTCCCAGAACTTAGCGTCCACCGCCGTAGGGGTGGATGTCAAAACAGAATCAATAACTCCGGTGGCCAGTGATGAGTACACTTCACTGAACGGCAGCGGATATGGTGTCCCCCCTGTGGCTTCTACTACTAAGGCACCGTTCTTATCATAAGTACGGGTTTTAAGGCCTTCCATATCGGCAACAGACGTTACTTCTTCCTTTGACCACAGCCCAGCAGCCGGCCACGGAGCAATATACAGTATCTTTTGGTTCCATTTCTCTTCAGCAACTTGATCAAAATAAGGGCGGGCTATATCGTTTAGAATCTTTCCTTCTTCAAAGCTTTGGATAAGGAAGGGCAGGGTAACTACGCCAAAAATCTTTTCGTCTCCTGCCACCCCGCTGGTAAGCATATCAGATACCGGGACAAGTCCGTCGCGAACAACCTTTAAGAGTTCCGGCCCTTTATAGCCGAGGGCACCACCAGTCTGAACAGAAATCTCCACTTTACCGTTTGTGGCCTCTTTAGCTTTTTCAGCGAAATCATTTAAGCCAACACTCTGGTGATTTTCCGGAGGCCAAACCGAATTAGCTGTCCACTTAACTGGCTCAGATGAACCGGACTCATCACCGGCATTACCGCCACCGCATCCCGTTGCAGCTATAGATAGCATAAAAAGGGATAAAATCAGTGTTACAAAAACTGGTCTCTTTAATAAACGCATGCAATCAAAACCTCCAATTTTCTTTTAATTAAAGTAACATTCTAAGCACTTGAAATTACTATAGGGTAGCTATCCCCGGTTGCGCGCCTTCATCAACCTCCGTGTCCTTTCAGGTGTAAATTTATATTTCTTCAATTTCCACCCGGTATTTCCTGCCTGCCACTTTTACTAACAATAACTTTTTATGTTCGCCAAATCCCCCTGGCTTTTCCTGTATATTCTTCAATTTGTGTGGCAATTTATCTAGCATATTTTCATATTCTTTGTAAATTCTATGAGCCTGCGCAAGAGTAATCTTGGTAAACTTTATACCGTCCCCGGCATTTGCCTGAGCCAGTTTCCACAAATCAGGAGTTATAACCGTGGCAATCTTAGTGTATCCGCCAATTGTTTGCCGGTCTGCCATCATGACAATTGGGCTACCATTACCCGGAACCTGAATCGAGCCCATGGGGATACCGTCAGATATAATGTCCGGTTTACTTTTGTGTTCAATCCTTGGACCTTGTAGCCGGCACCCCATTCTATCGGATTCATGCGTTACCCGATATTCACTTTGCAAAAAAGTGTTGATTCCCTCTTTCGTAAAAGCATCATCCTGCGGACCCAAAACCACACGTACCACATGGAGAGTTGATGGTTTATACCTGTATTCCGCTGGGATCACTCCGGGCGTTAGCACATTAGCATTTACTTGAGATTTTAGTTCCAGCTCGTCACCTTCACTTAACGCACGTCCGCTGATGCCACCAATCCCGCCCCGCAGGTAAGTTGATGTACTTCCCATGACTACAGGAATTTTGATCCCCCCGGCTACCGCCAGATAACACCTGCAACCGCTCTGGACCCCGGTAAATTGCAATATATCTCCCTTTGTTACCAGGAAAGATTCCCACGCTCCGATAGGGCGTTGATTCAATTTAGCTCCCAGATCAGCTCCTGTTAGTGCAACTAGTCCCGTTTGCAAAAACTCAATTACCGGTCCCAGAAGTGTTATTTCCAAGCATCCTTCATTTTCTTGATTGCCCACCGACATATTACCCACCCGTAGGGCATATTCGTCCATGGCTCCCGCTACCGGGACACCCCATTTTTGGTAGCTGAAACGCCCGCGATCCTGAATAGTGGTAAGGAGCCCCGGTTTGATTATTTTCATAAAAGGCAACCCTTTACCCCTCCCCTATCGTCCACCGGCCTGTTTTAACTCGAAACTCGCCTTTCTTAACTTCTTCTGCAATTCGACAATATTCTTCCCTTGTTATTTCGTAAAATCGAACATAATCACCCGCGTTTAATAGTACAGGCTTCTCTTCCCGTGGGTTAAACAACTTTACAGGTGTACGGCCAATTAGACGCCACCCCCCCGGGCTTTCCACAGGATAGATTCCGGTCTGACTGCCGGCAATACCGACCGAACCGGCAGGGATCTTGCCACGAGGGGTATCCAGGCGCGGAGCAGCAATCTGAGCGTCCATCCCACCCAGGTACGGAAAACCGGGTGTAAAACCAAGCATATAGATCAGATACTCTACACCGGTATGAATCCTGACCACATCTTCCCTGGTAAGCCCCGTATATTCAGACAAAAAATTAAGGTCTGGTCCCAAATCTCCCCCATAAGCAACAGGCAAATAATAAACCTTCGGGTTAGGAAAGTCCATTAAAGCCAGATCATTCTCCAGTTTCTGGAGTTGGTCCATCAGCTGATCAACATTCCATATTAACGGTTCATAAAGTATCAGCAACGAACGATAACTCGGTATGTATTCTACTATACCGGGAATCCCGGCCCTATCAATTGCTAAAGCAAAGCTTCTTACCTTATAATTTATATCCCGGGCTATAGTGTTACCAAATTCCACCACCAATCCTTTATCACCGGCAGGCAAGTACTTGGCCCGTTTATACATGCAAAACGCCTCCGCATAGTGTTCAGAGTTCAAAGGTTATTTAATTAGCAGCTTACCGTATAAATTTTCCCATTGAAATAACGTCAATGCCTGCCTCTTCAAGGGATTGGCGCAGGTTAATCATATGCTGTATGGCACCGGGAGTATCACCATGAACACAAATGGAATCGGCCTTGACCGGGAAACTGGTGCCATCGAGTGCTTCAATTTGGCCGGTCTTAATTATTTTAACTAATCTCTTGGCCGCTTCATCGGAATTTTTAATTACACTCTCGGGGTGACTCCTTGATACTAGGGTTCCGTCACTATTATAATGGCGGTCGGCAAATATTTCGCGGGCGTACTTTAAGCCAATTTCTTTGGCGGCCCGCTCCATTTCGGAATTAGCCAAAACCATAAAAATTAAGTCTTTATCCAAATTATATATAGCCTGGGCTAAAGCCCCGGCCAATTCCTTATCCACCGCCGCGGTATTGTATAATGCCCCGTGTGGCTTAACATGCTGCAACTTTACTCCTTTGGAACTTGCAAATGCTTGCAGCGCGCCAATTTGGTAAATAAAGTAATTCTTCATTTCAGCCGGTGCCACGTCCATTTTTCGACGTCCAAACCCCATTAAGTCTGGATAGCCGGGATGTGCTCCTAGGCCAATACCGTGGGTCAACGCCATATCTACTGTTTGCGCCATCACTTGAGGGTCACCGGCGTGATACCCGCAGGCTATATTAGCCGATGTTATGTATTTTATTGCGTCTTCATCCAGAGCAAGTTTGTAAGCACCAAAACTTTCACCCATGTCACAATTTAGGTCTATTTTATTATTCACATCTTACCTCCTGACTCTATTTCCAGGCTAGGTCAAAGGACCCTCTTTTCTCTTATCCTTTGTTTATTACAACATGAATCGACAAATATCCTTTCTGTTTCTCTAATTGTATTTTTATTCCATATAAAATATTTCTAAACCGTGAGCATCTTCTTTAAGATTCTCTGCGAATAACATTGAAAATGATGACATCTACAACTATTCAGGCTTCTCCCTTAGTTCTTCCCCGTTTGGACCTTCGTACCGTAACCCAATGCCTGTTACAGCAGCGAGGAACATTACTATAACTAAAAACCAACCGTGGAAAACATAAGGTACGGCCTGTGCAGGATTGATTGCATTTATAAAATCGTATTTCTCTGCTAACCTTGATATAGTTGAGACACCTAAGAGCACACCACCACTCCAGGGGAAAATATAACCCAAAGCAGAAGTTTGTGCATCCAAAAAATTAGCCCTGCGGTATGGATGGATCTTGTAATCTTTGCCTATAGCATTGACAAAAGGAGCAGCAGCGATTTCAGCTGCCGTATTAATGGTTATGAAAGTATTAAGAAAAGCGACAATCCCCCATATCGACAATTCCGCTCTTTTAGTAATACCTTTGATCTTTCGCGCCAGATATTCACGTAAAACATCCATTGTCCCGCCCAGACGAATTAGATACCCCGCAGCTACTATTAAGAGAATTAAAACCGCCATATTAATATATCCGGTAACACCATCAAGAATTGCCCCTTGTATTTTACCTTCCGGCACATTAAACCACAGGATATCGCGTATACTTCCCAACCCTAATACCGGAATAAAAAAACTTGCCGAAATAATGCCCCAAGTTAAAGATGTTATCAAGTGATGGCCGCTTAATGCCAAATAAATTACAAGCGCAAACGGTATTAATAAGATTAGTCCCTGCGGGTTAGCATTTTCATTTATCATACGGACAGCTTCTACAGAATTAACCCCACTGGTACCAGCTCCCCCTAGAATAGTAAACAATATCAAGGAAGGTATTGCTGCAGCTATCGCGTATTTGAATCGTGATCTAACAACCCCCGGGACATCGGTTTCCTGCGTCACAGCTGAAACAATAGTTGTATCAGAAACGGGGGCCAAGTTGTCCCCAAAAGCCGCACCACTAAGTATAGCAGCAAATAATACCACTGGGTCGCCGCCCATTATTACCCCAGCTGGATACATAAGCGTGCAAAAGGCAACGGTAGTACCATACCCGGTACCCACCGCGGATGCAAAAACTGCCGCCAAAATAAAAGCTGATGTTGTAAACAGAGCACCCTGTACCCCTGTTGCCGCCCCAAGCCAGACAAGACCTTCTACTAAGCCACCTGCCTGTAAAACTGAAGCAAACATTCCTGCCCAGAACCATGCAATAATGGCGACCACCCCCACGGACTGGGTCATCCCATCAAAGATTCCTTGAGCATAATGTTTCCATGGGCTCTTGGACAAAAACAACCCTATACCCAATCCTAACACAGCACCGGTCACAAGTCCTTGCTCACTGGAAACACCTAAAGAGCTAGTTATGACGGCCCACAAAATAAAAAACAACATGGGCAGCGTAGCACCAAGTGCACCCAGCCTAAATTCCAATCTATCTACAGTTTTAGCTTCATCCAAATAATCTTCTTTCTTTCTCTTAATGGGTCCGGGTTTTTCAGCCATATTTAACCTCCTATAACAAACCGATGCTTGTTTGTTATTAAAATGCCCCAAGTTGGCAATGATATTCCTACGCTAACTAGAAGTTGATGTGAGGAATTCGAGGTTTGGCAAGCAGTGGCGGCCAGGGTATTATTATCGTATATAGATGTTGTTTTACTAAACCTTTTAGCATATAAAAATAGCTCTGGCGACAACCTACTCCTAGCTGGAGGTTAGAAGTGGGAAGTTGGAGGTTAGAGGTGCGGCGATGAACCTGTTTCTTATTACAATAGACGTGTTGTTTTACTAAACCTTATCGCATATACAAATAAGTTAACGAAAGGTGCCAGGCACCAATCGTTAACTTATTGAAGAAATCAAAGCCCTTCGGATGTGATCCGAAGGGCTTTTAAAAATAGCTCTGGCGACGACCTACTCTCCCGGGGGCAAAGCCCCAAGTACCATCGGCACTGGTAAGCTTAACTACCGTGTTCGGCATGGGAACGGGTGTATCCTTACCGTTATGGTCACCAGAAATTTAAACTCTCTCAAAACTACACAGCAAAAAAAATATTTATATGGCATTGGCTTAAAAAGTCATTGGTTGGTTTTTGGCCTTCAGTTTTTCTAACCTCCACCCTCCAACTTCTAACTTACGCTCTTGGGTCAAGCCCTCGACCTATTAGTACCGGTCCGCTGAACGCATTGCTGCGCTTACACTCCCGGCCTATCAACCTGGTGGTCTACCAGGGGTCTTACTCCGTTAACCGGATGGGAAACCTTATCTTGA